>JASHXG010000312.1 GCA_030043675.1 Vulcanimicrobiota bacterium | reverse complement strand
AAGGCCCCTTTTGAAGTTTGCTACTTCGGCCGGGACGATCGCAAGCATCGGCGCAAACGCGAGCGCCGCCGCCCCTGCGGCGATCGCGAAGCGAACCAGGGCCGCTCGCCGGTAGATCAAGATCGTAACTGCCTGCGCGGCTACCAGGAACGCGAGGTAGTATTGGGTGTAGAGCGCGACCGCCGCGCAAATTGCGTACAGTGCCGGCGCCCATCGCGATGGCCGATCGGTGAAAAATGCATCGAAGCACGACAACAGCAGGAGCGCCGATACGAGCACGATCATCGCGTAAACGCGCATCTCGACCGCTGCCCAAACGGCAAACGGGTTGCAGGCCGCCGCTAGGGTCACCAAGCCGGGGTCGGCCTTGGGCACGTAGCGGCGCACCAGGGCCGGCACGAGCGCGAGCGCGACCGCGATGCAGACGACCGAGAAGAGCCGCAACGAGAAGACGCCGGCGCTCACGTGGCGCCACAGGGTCAGCAGCATGAAATAAAGCGGCGCGTTTTGTTCGAAACCGATCGCTTGATGGAATGCGTATCCCAAGCCGCGGCTGGTTGTCTGCAACGTGTACGCCTCATCTTGCCAGATGTTGAGGACGTATGCGAGGGGGACCGTAACGGCGAGGTTGATGCCGAGAGCGACGTACGCCATAACGTCCGCTCGCACCAGGGAAATCCGCCGTGCCGTCACCACTCGGCGTATTGTACTATCTCGCGGGTGCGCTTCGCAGCGTCGCACCGACTAGCGGCCCCTGAATCGAAAGTCCCGGGCCGACTGCCTCTCGCACCGGCGCCGTCCAACGAGTATCCTCATATCATGCAGCGAGCCGTCTTCGCGGCTCTCTCGCTTGTCCTCGTCCTCGCGGCGGTCGTTCTGGCCGACCGTGGTTACGTCGAGCGGCAGAGCTTTAAGGCGTTTTATTGTGCCGGCGTTGCGGTGAGAGAGCGCCGGGATCCCTATCGAGTCGAGCCGTTGCGCTCCTGCGAGCGCCGCCTCGCGCCTTCGGCGTTGCCGTCGGGGTATGTGGAGCCGGCGCCGTTGCCCAGCTACGCTCTCATCCCATTTGCGGCGCTCTCGGCACTCCCGCCGAAGGCCGCCGCGCTGCTCTTCGTCATCGCGCTTGCGCTGGCAGCAGTGTTGAGCGCGCAATGCTTGGCCGCGGTCTTGCCCGCATCCCCGAGCGCGCTGCTGCTCGCCTTGGCGCCGCTGACCCTTTTGAACGTTGCGTACGGCGAGATTCCGCCGCTGGCTATGCTGGCGATCTGCTCGGCGGCCTACTTCTTGAAGACGAAGCGGTCGAACGCCGCCGGCATCGCCGTGACCCTGGCGCTGGTGCAGCCCAACGTGGGGTTACCGGCGGCCCTCGCGGTTTTTCTTTTCGCAGCCCGCGCGCGCAGCGCGATCGTGCTCTCGGCGCTGGCGCTCGCGTTGGCCGGCGCCGCCGCACTCGGAATCGCGCAAAACAAAGAGTACTTCGCGCAAGTGCTTCCGCTTCTCGCTAATGCCGAGCTAGTGGCATCCGACCAATACAGCTTGAGCCGAGTCCTCTTTGCCGCGGGCCTCGCCCCCGGAATCTCGCTATTACTCGGCAAAATTTGGTTCGCGTGCACGGCGCTGTTGGGCATCGGCCTTGCGGGGAGACTGGCGATGAAACGGCGCGAGCCCGAGTACCTAGCGCTCCTTCCTCCCGCCTGCGTGCTCCTGCTCGGGATCTACCTGCACGACATTCAGATGCTGATCGCGTTGCCGGCCGCGTTCGCGGTCGCGGCCCGCGTCGACTCAGCGGCCCTTCGGGCGGCCGGCGCGACCGCGCTGGCGCTTTTAATCGGCGTTTGGACGCAGCACGCGGGACGCGTGACGATCCTCCTCAACTTCGCCGGGACCGCGGGCGGGCTCTATGCCGTTCTGCCGGGTTCCCGGCCTCGCCGTGCCGCTTGGGCATCGGCCGTCGCGGTCGGCGCGATTTTATGCCTGCTCGTCATGGATCATTTTGCTCCGCCGCTGCGCGCCGGCCAAATGATCACGCATGACTTCACCGCCATGCCCGATGAGCTCTCGCCGATCGCGTGGGGCCGCTATCTTCGAGCGACCCCGGCATTGATGCGGCCGACTTTTGCAGCGCAGCTGCCCGCATGGCTTGGTTTGCTCGCGCTGGTTACGTGCGCGCTCGGCCTCGCGCGCAGGACGGCTACGCCAGTCCTATCCGGATCGCGTGAACCGCTGCTTGCGAGCGGGCCGTGCAGTGAATCTTTGCAAAGATGTGACTGACGTGATTCTTGATCGTTTTCTCGGAGAGCACCAGCCGGCGCCCGATGTCACGGTTCGAAAGGCCTTGCGCGATAAGGCGTATGATCTCGCGCTCCCGCGGCGAGAGCTCGTTGGTCGACCTGCTCGACGGCCCGCGGCGACGCAGCAGCGAGGCTGCGACGCGAGGATCCACGTAGCTGGACCCTTCGCCTAGCGATTTGATCGCCGCCTGAAGCTCCTGCAAGGACGCGTCCTTCACGATGTAGGCGTCGGCGCCGGCACACAGGCAATGCTGCATCAGCTCGCCCTGCGTATGCGCCGAGAGCGCGCATATCTTGACGCCCGGGGACCGGTTTTTGAAGTGTTCGACGACGTCGTCGATCTCTTCGGTATCGATGTCAATCACGACGATGTCGACGTCTTTCGTCTGGGCTGCCGAGTCGCGTCCGGCTGCGATTCCAACGACTTTGACGTCCGGATCCGCCGAAAGTACCTGCGCCACGGCCTTTGCGAAGAGCATTTGCTTCTCGATGATCAGAACGCGCAAGGGTCCAGGGTTACCAGTCATGCTAACTAAGAACTCCATAAGAGGCAATCGCTTCTAAAAGCGAGTGCAGACGTAAAATTTTGCCCGACTCTTTATCGGTGCTTCGTTCATAGTCTGTCATCAAGGCGACCCGCCTCGCAACCCGGTTTTTCTCTGGGTCTTTCGGTCCAGGCGTCCCGGGGCTTTGGAGTGTCTCAGCGTGATAAACGGTCTAGGAGGCCTAGACCGTAGTAAGAATTCGTCAGTTGAACGAAGGGCGCTTGAGCGGGAAAAGTCCTAACTGACGTTATGTCGCCACGGGCTTCGGACTCGCCGCGACTGGCCGTCGGACGCGAACGCGGGCGCTTTATCGTCGGTCGAGAACCGCGCGGCGCCGTCCCGACGCGCAAGCCCGGAGCGAACCGCCGGCCAACCCAAGAGCGTTGCCGCCATCTCGATCCGGTTGCTCGCGTTGGTTTTAACGATCATCCGCGCAATGTGATCGTTAACGGTCGATTCGGCCAAGTTTAACGCCGTAGCGATGTCTGCAACGGAGTGGCCGTCGAGTAAAGCGTGAAGCACCTCACGCTCGCGCGGCGAAATGCGATAGAGGGCGGCGGCATATTCGAGCGGATGCCCGAGCGCATGCTCTTCGAGAAAGACTCCGATCAATACGCCGGCGCCGCGCATCGGGACGACCCGCAGCGCGATACCCGGAATCGGGTAGGCGGTCCCCGCGACGCACGTCCCGATTCGGGAGAAGTTCCACGACAGCGTGAGGCGGCGGACGGCGCGCTGAAGGAACAGCGGCAACCTGCTCTTGCGCGCGGCCACCAGATCCGTCAGGCTTGCATGGGCCGTGTCGGTCGAATGCCATTCGAACTCGACTTCCAGATCCTGGCTGAGGAGAAAGAACCCGAAGTGGCCGGTTGGCGACGCGACCGGCGCGCGCCGCTCGTCGGCACCTATCAGGGAGCCGGCGGCGAGCAGATCGGCGATCCGTCCGACCGATTTCTCGACCGCATCGGCGAGCTGCAGCCATGCGGGGTTGCTCGCCTGCCCTCGCATCAATACCAAGGCAGCCGAACGCTCGGGACCGATCGCCGCTGCCGCGCCCAAGCCGGTCGAACCCTCTTCGCTGCGTGGCGCGCCACCGGAAAACGTTACGCATCCGCGCGATTCGGGCAGCGGCAGCGTGTAAAGCATCTCCAGCGCGCGCTTCCGATCGACGCTCGAGCGCGAGACGTCGAACTCGATGAGGTCGAAATCCGAGTCGAAGATTCCCATTGCCCAATCGGTCGCTCGAGCCGGCCGGAGCAGCCGGCGAATTACCGACTCGATCCGGCTCTTAGTCGCGCCGGCCGCCATCTTCAGTCCAGCCGAGGAAATCGGGACGACCCCCGTCGCCCTCACGTCCTCCATCAGTCCGTCCTCTCGCCCACGACAAGACCCGGGGTCGGATAAACCCGGGCTAGGCACCCTATTCTAGCGCATGGTTACTTCAGGGCGCAACTGGCCGGCAGGTCACCCCTGCGGGGCTCGTGGTGCCTGGGCGGTCGAGCACGTCGTACAAGGGGCGCACGTCGAACTGCGCGGCCAACGCTTCCAGTGATTCCGCTACGACGCGCCGTTTGACTTGGCCGTCGAGGCTCATCGCCGGGAAGAACGCCAGCTCCGGAGACTCGCGCGCATCGAGAAAGTCCAATGGATGGAGCAGAATGGACGGCTCGGTCCGCGTGAGTTTGCACCAGAGCAGCGCGCTGCGAAAGTATCGCAATGCGAGCTTGGGCGAGATCGCCGCGAGGTAGAGCACGTAGCTGATGTGAATCGGCAAGCGCAGGACGGGAAACGTCGTTACCGGGATCTCCGCGATCGAGCCCTCGCGCAGTTCGATCCGGTGTTGGCGATTGGGCCGAAACCCATCGCTGAAGCGGCCGAATAGGTCGTCGCGATCTTCGACCTCTCGCGCGCCCAGCCGTACGCTGCGAAAGTAATAGGCGCGGGCGAGCGGACCAATGAACGTCGGCAGCGATGAGGCGTCGTAGAGGTAGCCGCGGCGAACCAGCGTCTGAAGAATCGTATCCGAACGCGTGAATCCGGGTCCGCGAAAGCCTCGCGGCCGTTTTCCCGTCGCTCGCTCGATGCACTCCTCGGCGCGGGCCAGCTCGTCGTCAATCGCGCGCTCGTCACGGCGATGCATCCATGGCTCGTGGTAATGCGAATGATTTCCGATCTCGTGGCCGGCGCGCGCGATTTCGGAGAGCACGTCGGCATGCTCGGGCAGTTCCGCATCTTGGCCGACGATAAAGAAGGTGATTTGCAAACCGAGCTGCTCCAGTATTCCTAACACGCGCGGCACCAGCAGGTTCAAATACGAGGGGAAGCGCTCCCAGCCGGCGTCTCCGTGAGTCTTCATGTACGACCACTTGTTGTCGAGATCGAGGGAGAGGGCGGCTTTCATCGCGCGGCCGCCGCCAGAGGAGGAGCCGGCCGCGTCGCGGCCGCGGCCAAGGTCGGCGTCAGACTGTTTGCGAGCTTGACGGTTTCGTTCACGTTGAGCGTCCCATTGACGATGTGAGCGCTGTTGGCCAAAAAGAGTCCCGGAATCGTCGTTTGGATCGGCGGCAAGCGCTTCGAGTAGCCGACCGTCGGGATCGGAAAAACGTAGGGTACGCGCGAAACGCGAAATGCCGCGACGTCCCGGCGCGAAAAGCCGGGATGCATCCGCTCGAGCGCTGATAAGAACGTCTCTTCGATCTCTTCGTCGCTGCGCGCGAAAGCCGGGTCGTCCGGCGTTACGTACTTGGGAAGATAGAGCAGGCTCTTACCGCCGAACTGCGCGCGGTCGACTAAGGCGCTCATCTCGATCACCGCCGTAAACGGCACCGTTGCGTCCGCGATATTCGTGATGTAGTAGGGCGTAAGCGGTTCTTGCGTGAGAACCGAAGCGCAAATGATCCCTTGGTATTCCACGCCGGCGCAAAGCTCTCGCTCGGCAGGGGTCAAGGCCGGACAGAGGCGTGCTGC
>JASHXG010000311.1 GCA_030043675.1 Vulcanimicrobiota bacterium | reverse complement strand
CCGCTTTCGGCATGGGTGTCGGCGGCAGGGGATACGCTCCAGCCGCTCCGACACCGATGGTAACGAAAGCGAATATAAAGACGCTTAGGTTTACGCCGACCCGAGTAGTGTTAGCTCGCGCGTTTTTGTTTTTGCGCCACCGCTGCGGCGCGCTTACCCTCTTCGATGAGCTGCTTGACTTTTTGCCCACCCTTTTGTCCGATCTTTTCGTAGAAGTTTGGACCGTAGCGGTCACGCGTGGCTTCGCCGCCTTTCTTTCCACCCTTCTTACCGATCTGCTCGTAGAATTCGTGACCGTGAGCTAGCTTGGTCGCTAAACCGCCCTTACGTCCGATCTGCTCGTAAAACTCAGATCCGTACTTGTTCTTGACGGTCTCGCCGCCTTTCTGACCGGCTTCGCGGACGGACATTCCGCCCCCCCGCTTGTTCTGTTCCATCCCTGGCATGTTCTTTTCCACCTTGTTCCTCGCACCGCCCCGGAAGGACGGCAACCTATTTGACAACTATTAAAACGCATAATGGGGGTGGAAAGTTCGCCCAAAGGTTTAGAGCAGATGAAAAGCTTGAGCCGGCCTGCAGTGCGGGCGGGCAATTGGGCGCACGCTAGAACGTTCTTTTGGTGTCGAGCAAGATCGTGACCGGCCCGGAGTTTACGAGCTCGACCTCCATCGCGGCGCCAAACTCACCGTAGGCGACGCCCACATCCAGCGCGCGCAGCGCCGCACCGACTCGCTGGTAGAGCGCGCGCGCTTGGGGTTCCTTCGCGGCGGCGACGAACGATGGCCGGCGTCCGCGGCGCGCGTCGCCGTGGAGCGTGAACTGCGAGATAAGTAGCACCGCCCCACCGGTGTCGTGCAGCGAGCGATTCATCAATCCGTGCTCGTCCGCAAAGATGCGCAGACCGGCCACTTTCTCCGCCATCGCGATCGCGTCGCGTTCGTCATCGTCCACGCCGACGCTGAGAAGCACGGCCGCGCCGTCCGCGATCTCACCGATGGTAGCACCGGCCACGCGAACGGCGGCTCTCGAGACGCGCTGAACGACGGCCCTCACCGCGAGAGGATCGAGGAAAGGGCGAACAGCGCGTTTTCACGCCGCTCGATGATTCGGCGATAGAAATATCCGGCCCAGTTGGTTCCGAATGGTACGTAAATGCGCAAACGATAACGCTGCGAAACCAGCCGGCGCTGCAGCTGTGGCCGAGATCCGTAGAGCATCTGGAACTCGAAGCGGTCGGACGAAATCTCTTCTTGCGCGACGAACGCTTGAATCGCCGCGATCAGTCGGCGATCGTGGGTTGCAATGCCGGGATAGTGCCCGCGCAGCAGCAGTTCGCGCGCGAGCCGAAGATAGTTAGCGCGAATCTCCGCCATGCTCTTGTACGCAATCTCCGGCGGCTCGTTGTAGGCACCTTTGCACAGCCGCACGCGTACCATGCCTTCGATCGCGCGTTCGACGTCATCGGCGGTTCGCTTCAGGTATGCCTGCAGAACGATCCCGACGTTCTTGTGCCCCGCAAAGGCTTGCTCGAAGACACGGAGCGTCGCGTCGGTAACCGCGGAGCCCTCCATGTCGATGCGGACGAACGGATCCGGGTTGCGTTCCGCTCGCTGGAGAATCGCGAGCAGGTTTTCAAGGGCGAGGCCTTCGTCGATTAAGAGACCCATCGCGGTGAGCTTTAGGGAAACGTTTGAATCCACACCGCTCTCCCCAATTGCGTCGAGCGTTGCCAGGTAGGCGTCGCGGGTTCGCAGCGCGGCCTCGCGCTCGCGCACGTCTTCGCCCAGATAATCGAGCGTCGCCGTCATGCCGCGGTCGTTCAGCTCGCGCGCAACGGCGATGGCCGATTCGATCGTCTCACCCGCGACGAAGCGCTTCGCTAAGAAATAAAAGTTCTTTTGGAGCACGCACTCACTGTACGACGCCACGCCGCAAAACCCAGGCGGCCGCCAGAACCAATGCCGCCAATACGATGAAGCCGTAGCAAAGCGCCAGCGCTTGGCGCACGCCCAACGCTGCGAGCGTGACGTAGAGCGCAACCGGCAGAGACGTTGGATGAAATGCCACGATGCTGGTCGCGCCGTATTCGCCGATCGCGCGCAGCCATGCGAAGGCAATTCCTGCTCCCACGCTGCCCGCTGCCGCGGGCAGCGCGACGCGCGTAAAGATACGCCATTCATTCGCGCCTAGCGTGCGCGCGGCGTCCTCGTAGATCGGATCGAGCGCGCTGAAGGCCGCAGTGGCCGCAATCGCGACGAAAGAGCCCGAGACGAAAAACTCCGCGACGATGACGCCCAGCAGCGAGTCGGGCACGGTCAAACCGTGTGCGGCCAGCCACGCTCCGGCAACCGAACGCGTCCCTAGCACGTAGATGAGCATCAGCCCCGAAGCTACCGGCGGGAACGCCAGCGGCAGCGCCAGCAAGAAGACGATGAGTGCGCGCCAGCGTAGAGGCCGGCGCGCGAGATAGTATCCGGCCGGAACGCCGAGGATCGTCGCGGCCAGCGTCGCGCTTGCCGATGCGACCAGCGAGACCCGCAACGGCCCCAGCCCAATCGCGGCGAAGGTGGTTATCGCCTCGCCCGGCGGCATCGACGCGAGGACCGCGGCAACCGGAGCGACGACTGCGACCAGCAGCAGGAGTGCTGCGATCAGAAAGAGCGGCCCCGGAGATGGTCGCGTCGTCATGCTCCAGGCGCTTCAGCGCGAATAGCTGAAGAGCATTTCCGTGCGTGTAGGAAAGGAGCTCCTCGAGCTCGCGCTTCATTGCGGTGCGCGCTCGCTCTGCGTCGTCGGGACCGGAAAAAACGTCGGCAAGACGGTCGCGATGCGGGCTGCCTACGAAGCCGCCTGCGAGCAAGGATTGCAGGTCGGCCTCGCCTCGGCCGGTCTCGACGGCGAGGCCGCCGATCAACTGGGAGGCCATGCCAAGCCGCGGATAGAGCTCCGGGCAGGCACGTGCTTCGCGACCGCGCGCGACGTGTTACCGCGCTCGCCGGCGAGCGAGATCCTCGCCATTTCGCGCTTGCAAACCGCCGCCGGCGCGCTCGTCTACGCGCGCGCCGCCGAGCGCGCGCACTGCGAGCTGATCGGACCGCCGACGGCTTCGGGGTTGCGAGAAGTACTCGAAGAACTCACGGCGCGAGCCGAGATCGCGATCGCCGACGGCGCGATCGACCGAGTCGCGGCGCTGGCCGGTGGGCGCGACGCCATCGTCGTCGCTTGCGGCGCGGCCGCCGCAACGACCATGCGGCAAGCGGTCGACGACGTTAGCGCGCTGGTGCAGCGCCTGGGCATCGCTCGTTTCGATCCCGACGAACCGGCCGTCTTTATCGAAGGCGCTCTCACCCCGCTGCAGACCGCCCGGTTCATTGGAACCGGAGAGCGGGGCCAGATCGTCGTGCGCGACCCGACTCAGGTCGCGCTGCGCGGTCGGGCCGCAGCTAAAGCCTTCGAGGCGCTGCGTATTCGCTGCGAGCGCCCGCTACGCGTGATCGCCGTCACGATTGCCGCGATATCGCCCGAGCGCAGCTTCGAGCCCGACGCATTCGCGAGGGCGGTTGCGGCGGCGACCCGACTGCCGGCTTTCGACGTCTACGCCGGAAAGAGAGCGGCGTGAAGCGGCTCGGCCTGTTGGATCCGGCGAGCGCGCAGGCGGTCGGCTTCGAGTGGCTAACCGCCGCGCTCGCGCCCGTATCGGCCTATGGCGAGCGACACGCTTCGGGCTTGCGGCCGTTTAGCGCGAGCGAGGCGAGCCTGGCACGGTCGCGTGCCGAGAGGATCGCCGCCGTCGCCGCTGGGGTCGACGAGGCGCGAAGTGATGCGGCGCGAGCTCTGGTGCGGGAGCTGCCCGATGTGGCGGGCGCGATCGCTCGCGCCTCGATGGGCGAAATTCTCGACGATGTGAACTTCCTCGAGCTGTTGCGGTTCTGCGATGTGCTGGTTCGCATGGACGGGCTCTTGAGCGGTGTGTATGCCGATCCGTTGGCCGGCCAAGAGGTGCTAGATCTCGCCCGAGCGCTCGCACCGGGACGCAGCGCGGGCGGCGGATTCTATCTTACCGGCGCATTGAGCGGCGAGCTGGAACGCGCGCGGGAGCGGCTCGATAAGGCGCAGCGAGAACTCGACGAGTCAAGCGCGCAAGCAGCGCAACAGGTGGCGCGCGCGCTCGGTCGCGACGATGTCGGCGACGCCGACGAGTTCATCGTGATGCGCGCGCAGCTACGCGGCGCGCTCCCAGCCGGCGTCCGCGTGGTGCGCGAGGCACCGACCTATCTGCTCTGCGCGCTCGAATACGACGAGGCGACGCTGGTTGCGCTGGAACGGCGCGATGCAGCGGCGCAGGAGGCGGCAGCAGCCGAAGAAGGCGTGCGCGCGCGGCTCTCATCGCTCGTTCGCGAGCATGCCGCGGGGCTGGAAGGTGCCGCGCGCGAGCTCGGCGCGCTCGACGTTACCTTGGCGGCCGCGCGTTTTACGCGCCGCTTCGCGTGCGTGCCGGCGACAATCAGCGAGGAGCCCGTTCTCTCGTTCGCGCGCGCCCGCTTTCTGCCGCTGGCCGTCGAGCTCGAGCAGGCCGGGCGCGCGTTTACGCCGCTCGATCTCGAGCTCGACGGCGTTGCGGTCTTAACCGGCCCGAACATGGGCGGCAAAAGCGTCTGCCTGCAAACCTGCGGCTTCATCGCGCTCTGCGCTGCCTTCGGGCTTCCCGTGCCGGCCGAACGCGCGACCGTCGGGCTCTTCGACGAGATCGCGTGGCTGGGCATCGGCAGCGATCGCGAACTCGGTGGCTTGCTCTCCTCGTTCGCGAAAGAGGTCTTGCGCCTGCGCGAGATCTTCGAACGCGCCGCGCCGCGCCTGCTCGTGCTGATCGACGAGTTCGGGCGCACGACGACCCCACTCGAAGGCAAAGCCCTGTCGGTGGCGTTGATCGAGCGTCTGCGCGAGCGGGACGCGCGCGGAATGCTCGCGACCCACATCGGCGGCGTTGCGAGCCAAGCCGGCGCGCGCCACTTCGCCGTGCGCGGGCTGCGCGGAATTCCCGAGCGTCCGCCGACCTCCGATTTGCGCGAAGCGCTTGAAACGCTGGCCGGATCGATGGATTACACGATCGCCGAGGTCGGCGCCGATACCGGCGGCCGCGCCGACGCGATCGCCCTCACCGCCCTCCTCGGCATGGATCGCAGCTTCGTCGATGCCGCCTACCAGGCGCTCTCGCGGTGAAGGGTCCGGCTTCATCCCGGGCGCAGAGTAATCGGGTATGGATCCGCTAATCGTCACCTGCGCACCGGTCGGCGCCGAAGTGACGCCGGAGCAGACGCCGTACCTGCCGTACACGCCTTCACTGCTCGGTGAGACGGCCCGCGCGATACGCGAGGCCGGAGCTTCGATCGTCCACGTGCACTGCCGCAACGACGACGGCACCAACACGCACAGCGTCGAGCGCTTCGGCCAGGCTTACCAGGCGATCCGCGAGCAGAGCGACTTGATCGTCCAATTCTCGACCGGCGGTGCGATCGGCATGACGCCCGAAGAGCGCGCGAGCGTGCTGCAGCTTCGTCCCGAGATGGCGACGCTAACCTGCGGGAGCGTGAACTTCGGCGACGACATCTTCGAAAACAGCTTTCCGATCATGCGCGGCATTTTGAAGAAGATGCGCGAGTTCGACGTGCGCCCCGAGTTGGAGATCTTCGATAAGGGGCATCTGGCCAACGCGCGCCGTCTGGCGCGCGAACGACTGCTCAGCTTTCCGCAGCACGTCGATTTCGTTCTTGGGGTTCCGGGCGGCATGGAGGCAACCGTGCAAAACCTCTGCGACCTGGTCGACGACCTTCCGGCGGGCTGCACGTGGTCGGTGGCCGGCATCGGACGGGCCCAGCTGCCGATGGCGATGGCAGCCATCGCGATGGGTGGCCACGTGCGCGTCGGTTTGGAAGACAATCTCTACTATTCGCGGGGGCGGCTCGCGCGCAACGAAGAGCTGGTCGCGCGCGTCGCACGCCTCGCCGCCGAGGCCGGCCGTTCGGTCGCCACTCCCGACCAAGCACGAGCGCTCCTGGGGCTGGCGCGAGGTGAGCCCGTGCTCGAAGTCCAATAACGGGCGCCACTCTTGTTCACGTACGTAGTGCGCCGGACGCTTCAAGCGATTCCGCTGCTGATTGCAATATCGGTGATCCTATACGGCATCCTTTACAACATGCCGGGAGGACCGCTGGCGCCCTACCTGCAGAATCCGCACATCACGCCGGCCGACATCGCGCGGCTCAAGCACAACCTCGGGATGGATCAGCCGGTCCCGATCCAGTACTTGAAGTGGCTCGGCCACATTCTCGTCGGCGACATGGGTTACTCGACCAGCAACTCGGAGCCGGTCTTTCAAGCGCTGATCGAGCGCATCGGGGCGACCCTGGAACTGATGGGGGCCTCGCTCCTCATCTCGATCGTCGTGGGCGTCACGGCCGGCATCCTGTCGGCCGTCTACCGCTATTCGGTGCTCGATTACGTGATTACCACGGTCGCATTCTTTGGCCAATCGATGCCGGTCTTCTGGTTTGCGCTGATGATGCAGCTGGCTTTCGCAGTGCATGGCATCCCGCTGCCTTTCGGCTATCAGATTCAGTTGCCGTCGGCGGGCATAGCGAGCAGCGACACGTTCGATTTGGGTGACCGCCTCGAGCATCTCGTGCTACCGACCGTGGTCCTTTCGCTGCTGTCAATCGCGCTGTATAGCCGCTTCATGCGTTCATCGCTGCTCGAGGTGCTCGGCACCGACTACATGCGCACCGCCGCGGCCAAAGGACTCTCGTTTCGTACGATCCTCTTCAAGCACGGATTGAAGAATGCGCTGATCCCGGTCGTAACCGTCATCGCGCTCTCGCTTCCGAGCCTGCTCAGCGGCGCGATCATCACCGAAACGATCTTCGCATGGCCGGGAATGGGACGTCTCTTCATCAACGCGCTCAACCAAAGCGATCTCGCACTGCTGATGGGCTATCTGCTCTTGGTCGCGTTTCTGGTTGTCTTTTCGAATTTGCTCGCCGACGTAGTTTACGCGTGGCTCGACCCGCGCGTGAAGTACGACTGAGGCTCGCTGGCATGGCCGCGCCGAGCTTACCGCTGCGAACCGACGCCATTATCGAACAGGAGCTGCACCTCTCGAAGGTCACCTTCTGGACGCGGCTGCGGCGCCACCGGTTAGCGGTTGCGGGTCTCTGCGTGCTGCTGCTGATGGTGCTCGCCGCCGTCTTTGCCAAGCAGCTCGCCCCGTTCGATCCCAATGCGATCGACAACGTGCACTGGCAGGGGATGCCGCTGCCTCCCTGCTTTCAAGACGCAGCTCGCTGCGCAGGCCATCCCCTCGGCACCGATGAGGTCGGCCGCGATTTGCTCTCGCGCTTGCTCTTCGGCGCCCGCATCTCGCTCACCGTGGGTCTCTTCGCCGTGCTCATGGAGGTGCTGATCGGCAGCACGCTGGGTGCGATCGCCGGCTACTACGGCGGATGGGTCGACTACTCGCTGATGCGCCTCACCGACGTCTTTCTCTCGATCCCGCTCCTCCCGCTTTTGCTGGTGCTGACGGCGATCGTTGCCGCGAGCTCGACGAAAGCGTCGCTGAGCTTCGGGGTGATCGTGCTCGTGATCGGCGCGCTCACCTGGCCAAGCGTCGCCCGCCTGGTGCGTGCCTCGTTTTTGAGCTTGCGCGAGCGCGAGTTCGCGGAAGCTGCGCGCGCACTCGGCAATAACGACGCGCGCATTATCTTTCGCCATCTGCTGCCCAACGCGGTCGCGCCGATCGTCGTACAGGCGACGCTCGACGTGGCCAATGTAATCATCCTCGAGTCCACGCTCTCGTTCCTCGGTTTAGGAATTCAGCCGCCGACCGCATCGTGGGGCAATATGCTCTCGGCCGCACAGAGCAATCTCCAGATTGCCTGGTGGGCGGCGGTCTTTCCCGGCCTCTGTATCCTCTTTACGGTCCTGGCGATCAACTACATCGGCGACGGTCTGCGCGATGCCCTTGACCCGAATATGCGCTAGACGCTAGACTAGCCGAGCTTAATGGAGCCCCGTGCGCAAGTGGCGGAATTGGTAGACGCACTAGCTTGAGGGGCTAGCGGGAGCAATCTCGTGCTGGTTCGAGTCCAGTCTTGCGCACCA
>JASHXG010000042.1 GCA_030043675.1 Vulcanimicrobiota bacterium | reverse complement strand
GACGTTGTCGTAAAAATACTTCGAGGGCAGCCGCTTCGGTTTCGAGCGTAGACCCTCGGCCACGTCGTGTGCGAACGAAGCGCCGCCGGATGATCGGGGAACGATGATGAGTTCGAAGCGGTCGGCAACTGCGGTGCCTATGGCCATTGCTGGCCCTCATGCCCGGGGAGGGGCCTTTGTAAACAATTCACGGCTCGACCAGCTCGACGCGCAAGCGTGAATTGCGAAAGCCGTAGAGGGCGTAGACTGATATTCCAACCGCGAACCAAATGCCGTATCGCACCCACGTCGCCACCTGAAGACCGGTGATGAGATACAGGCAGACGGCGGCTCCCGCAACGGAAAAGAGCGGCAACAGCGGAGCGCGGAAGGGGCGCTCCGCCGTCGGGTTGACGATGCGCAGGACCAAGACGCCGGCGCAGACGATCGCAAATGCCGCGAGCGTGCCGATGTTGACCAGCGTGAGTAGATCGGTGAGCGGAAAGACGGCGGCAAAAATCGAGACGATGACGCCGGTGATGATCGTCATGCGCGCCGGCGTACGAAAGAGATGGTGAATGCGGGCGACGCCCGGCGGCAGCATGCGGTCGCGCGCCATCACGTAGAAGATCCGCACTTGTCCGAGCAGCGACGTAAGCATGACCGTCGTATTGCCGGCGAGTCCGCCGATCGCCACGATCCAGTAGATCGCGTGACTGTTACTCACCGACCCGAGCGCGTCGAGCATCGCCGCCCCTTCGGAGAGGCGATCGTAGCGCATCACTCCCACCGTACAAATCGTGAGCGCAACGTAGAGAATTCCGCCCAGCACCAGCGCCAAGATGATGCCGATCGGCACGTCGCGCTCGGGCCGGCGGGCCTCCTCCGAGGCGACCGTCACCGTATCGAAGCCGATGTACGCAAAGAAAACCAGCGCCGTACTCACGAGCACGCCGTGATAGCCGTAAGGCGTGAACGGGTGCAGATTCGCCGGATGGACCGCGTGCGCAACAACGGCGACGAACACGATCATCGAAAGGATTTGTACGACGACCAGCGCGCCGTTGACGCCGGCCGATTCGCGAATGCCGACGGCTACGAGGGCCGTGATTGCCAACGTTACAATGCAGGCAAAGAGGTCGATCTGGGAGCCGTGGACGTTCGCGGTTTGCGCCCAGGCCGGGAAGGTGATGCCGACGTTGGCGAGCATGTGCTGAAAGTAGTCCGAAAGCGACGATGCCGTCGGAGCGAGCGAGAGACCGTATTCGAGAATCAAATCCCATCCGATGATCCAGGCAACCAGCTCGCCGAGCGTCGCATACGCATAGGTGTACGCGCTGCCCGCAACCGGCACCATCGAGGCGAACTCTGCGTAGCAGAACGCAACGCAAACGCTGACCAATCCGGAGAGCACGTACGCAAGAATCACGGCTGGTCCGGCGGCATGCGCGCCCGCGCCGATCGTAGGAAAGATGCCGCCGAGCATCGTTCCCAAGCCGATTCCGGTAAGCGCAGGCCAACCCAAGACCCGCCGCAGCCGAGGGCCCGTCGAATCACCCGACGTCCACCCCAGCGGCTGACGCGCGAAGAGCTGCTTTAGCGCATTCGCGACGGGGCGATTATGCAAACGATCACGGTTTCGCGCAGAGTTCGCGCACGGCAGCGCTGGCCTCGGGGTTCGCCGCCGTTCCGAGTGGGCGAACGTACATCGCAAAGTAGGAGCCGCCGCCGGCGTTGGTCATGATCATCTCGACTTGGTCCTTGCCTTGCCGCGATGATGACGTGCCCTGGGCCTGCAGCAAGGTTGCGCTTTGGTTTCCGCAGATCTGGATCGTGCGCAGGTCCTGGATGGTCACGTCTTTCAACGTGCCGTGCATCTGGCTGTTCGAGAAGACGTCCTTGGCATCCATTGGTTTTGGCGACTTCACGAGCATCAGCATCTCGCCGTCGTCGACCGGAGGTCGCCAGAACTGCATGAACCCCATGATCCCCGGCGAGGATTTCCAGCCCGCGGGCGGCTGGAATTGCAATCCTTCGGCCGGGCTCCTCGTGAACCCGCACGCGCTCAACAAGACGACGGCGACGCAAAGGGCAAGCCGAGCCGAGGAATGTCTCACTCCCAACCTCCTAACGGCGGTTACGCTTCCACGCGATGGACGAAACTCCGCCGAGGCGTTCGTACGAAACGACCTGGGCCCAACGGTCGAAGATCAACGCCACATATTCGCGCGTTTCGGCATACGGCGGCACGCCGCCGTAGCGCGCGACCGCGAAGGGACCGGCGTTGTAGGCAGCGAGCGCAGTCGCATACGGATCGGCATACCGGGCGCGATAGGCGGCGAGGTAGCCGGCGAGCAGCTTGGCAGCCCCGTCGATTGCATCGAACGGATCGTAGGGATCGACGCCGCTCGCCGCGGCAGTCTCCGGCATGAACTGCGCAATGCCGATGGCGCCGGCCGACGAACGGGCTTCGACGTCATAGGCCGACTCTTGCAGCAGCGTGGCGCTGAGAAACTCGGGCGGCAACGTTTGCGCATCGGCCGCGCGCACGGTCGCAACCGCAAGCAGCGCGGCCTCGGTTTGAACGACACGTGGATTGGTGTGCAAGATCGCGCGCGTCACGGCGATCTCCGGCGAGCGAACCGGAGGTCCATCCCGGAAGATGACCGCGCCTTTAAGTGCATCGACGTTCGCCGGCGCGGGCCAGCTTAACACCATATTAAGGGCGCGCGTGAGTTTAGCGGGTGCGGTGACATGCTCATGAATACGGTATATAGTATGGGAGGCGCACCCCAACAACGATATAGCGACCATCGCGAACGAGATCACATGATTTTGCTTCCCGCACCCTAGAGGGACGATACGCATGCTCTTCGTTGCCGCTTGCCTTGTCACGCTCGTCGTCGGCGATTTCGCCTCGACGTTCTTCTATCACGTTCCGCAGCACCTTTGGTTCACGCTGCATCTGCGCACCCATCACGATCGGCGGCGCTCCTATTTCGATCATGCCGTGATCTCAACGGATCCGGCGGTTCTGCTCGACGGCTTCCTCGGCGCGCTGCCGTACATCGTCGTCGCGGGCGTCGTCTGGCACATCTCCTGGCCGGGCGCCGTCTTCGGCCTGCTGCTCGGCCAGCTGCATGTCTGGTGGCGGCACACGACCCAGCTCGGGTGGCAGACTCCGGCC
>JASHXG010000310.1 GCA_030043675.1 Vulcanimicrobiota bacterium | reverse complement strand
ATCGTCGAGAGCGGTCCGGCCAGCGGCGCAATCGCGACCGCGGCACTCGGGCGGCGCATTGCCGCGCACCGGCTGCTCTCGTTCGACATGGGCGGCACGACTGCGAAGGCCGGCACGATCCTGGACGGCGTCGCACAGGTCGCCACCGAGTTCGAGGCCGCGGGGCGAACGCACAGCGGGCGGGCCGTCAAAGGCAGCGGTTATCCGGTGCGCTTTCCATTCGTCGACTTAGCCGAAGCGAGCGCGGGCGGCGGCACGATCGCGTGGATCGACGATGCCGGCTCGCTGCGCGTGGGGCCGGTCTCGGCCGGCGCCGACCCTGGACCGGCCTGTTATGGAAGATCCGAACGCGCGACGGTCACCGATGCCAACGTCGTACTCGGACGGCTCAATCGCGAGCACTTGCTCGGAGGCGCCTTTCCGATCGACGCGCAACGCGCGCGCGCCGCAATCGAACGGCTGGCACGACCGCTTGGGCTGAGCGTCGAAGCGACCGCGGCAGGTATCGTCACGTTGATCGACGCTGCCATGGCGAAGGTCCTGCGCATCGTTACGATCGAGCGCGGCCTCGATCCACGCGAGTTTACGCTGGTGGCGTTCGGTGGGGGTGGGCCGCTGCACGCTTGCGCGCTGGCCGACGAGCTGCGCGTCGAGCGCATCCTGGTTCCAGCACATCCCGGCCTCTTTTCCGCGTCCGGCCTGCTGGATGCGCAGCTGCACGCGAGTTATATTGCGCCGGTGTTGTGCACCCTCGACGAAATCGACGTAGCCGCGCTGGCGCGCAGCTTCGACGAACGCGAAGCGCGGGGCCGAAGCGAGCTCATCGAGCAAGGCGCGAGCCCTGAAACGATCGCTTTTCGGCGCGAGTACGACGCCCGCTATCGCGGGCAGAGCTTCGAGCTTGCAATCGAGCACGACCACTCACCGGCCGCGATCGCGCAACGCTTCCACGCAGCGCATCGCGCGCGTTACGGGTACGACGTGCCGGATGAAGCGATCGAGCTGGTCAACGCGCGCCTGACGGCCTACGGCCACCTGCCTGTGCGAAGCGCAGTCCTGAGCGAGGCGCCCTTCGACAAGCTCAGGATAAACTCCGCAGCCGAGTCGAAGGATCAGGATGACAACGAGAGAGCAATTACACGCCGCGTGTGGATCGAAGCCGCTTTCGTCGACGTACCTGTCTTCGACCGTGCCGCACTCCATCCCGATGGCACCATCGAAGGGCCGGCCATCGTCGAGGAGTACGACAGCACGACGTACCTCGCGCCGGGATGGTCGCTGCGCCTCGAAGAGGAGCTGCTCGACCTGCGGCGCGCCGTATGATCGACCCCATCACCGTCGAGGTGATCAAGAGCGCGCTCGTTTACGCGAGCGAAGAGATGGGCATTGCGCTGCGCAACAGCGCATATTCGCCGAACATCAAGGAGCGTCTCGATCATTCGTGCGCGCTCTTCGACCGGCGCGCGCGGCTGATCGCGCAAGCCGAACACATTCCGGTTCATCTCGGCTCCCTGCCCTGGGGACTTCGGCGGACGCTGCGCGTCGTCGAGCGCTCGTACGGCGGCGTGCGCCCGGGCGAGATGTGGGTCGTAAACGATCCGTATCTCAGCGGCACGCATCTCAACGACGTGACCGTCGTTCGCCCGATCTTCTTTAACGAACAGCTCGTCGGTTATGCCGCGAACAAGGCACATCACGCCGACGTCGGCGGTGCGGTCGCGGGCTCGATGCCTGCCGAGGCCACCGAACTCTTCGCCGAAGGCCTGATCGTGCCGCCGATGCGCCTGGTTGAAGACGATCGCGCTCTGCCTTCAACGGTCGCGCTCTTCGGCGCGAACTCTCGCACGCCCGAGGCGCGCAGCGGGGATCTGCGCGCCCAGACGGCCGGTAACTACACCGGCGAGCGGCGGCTGCTCGAGCTCTACGAGCGCTACGGAGTAGAGATGATGGAGAGCGCGATCGCGCGCTCGCTCGACGATAGCGAAGCGCTGATGCGCAAGGCATTGCTGGCGCTCGGCGAGGGCGTCTTCGATGGCGTCGACTACCTGGAGGATCGCGACGGCGTGCCGAGCATCCGCATCGCGCTGCGTCTGGTACTGCAAGGCGGTCAGGTGCTTCTCGACTACACGGGAACGTCGGAACAAGTCCCATCGCCGCTGAACGCAGTACTCGGCGTCACGCTTTCCGGCGTGTATTACGTGCTGCGGGCCGTGACCGATCGCACGATTCCGATGAACGAGGGCTGCTTTCGCCCGGTCCGCGTGCACGTTCCCGAGGGAACGTTGCTCAATCCGCATCGCCCCGCGCCGGTCTCCGGCGGTAACGTCGAGACGAGTACGCGGAACGCCGAGGTCGTGCTGCAGGCGCTGGCGCAAGCCGCGCCGGAGCGCGTGCCGGCCTGCAGCGGAGGGACGATGAGCAACGTCATGCTGGGCGGAACGCGGCCGAACGGCCGCACCTGGGCCTTCTACGAAACCGTCGGCTGCGGGATGGGCGCGCGCCCGACCTGCGATGGCCTCGACGGCATTCAATGTCACATGACCAATACGCTCAACACGCCGATCGAAGCAATCGAACGCGAGTATCCGCTCCGCGTCGTTCGCTACGAGTTTGCGGATGGGACCGGCGGTGCCGGCGCCTGGCGAGGCGGCAACGGATTGATTCGCTCGATCGAGCTCGTCGAAGGAACGGCCGACGCGACGCTGCTCGCCGATCGCCAGACCCTGCAGCCGACGGGAGCACAGGGCGGTGAACCCGGAGCACGCGGGCGCCACACGCTCGCGCGCGATGGCATCGAAGAAGTCCTCGCAGCAAAGACGAGCCTCGCGCTGCAGGCCGGCGACGTGCTAACGATCCAGACTCCCGGCGGAGGCGGCTATGGGCGTGTCGGTTCGCGCGGCGGCGGGGCGTTCCAAACCGAAGCGCGCGGCACAGAGCAGATCGACGATGCGGATCGCGCTGCGGCGTGGTGAGAAGCGGCGCTGCGCGTCGGCGGCTACGAGCGCTCCGTAGCGTAAGCGCGCTGCCGGATCCCCGACCAGCTGCGCGGCGTAGTGCGCGATCTCCTTGCGCTGCGCGAGCAGGGCGACGTCGGGCGCGAAGAGCGCGCTGAGCTCCTCGCGCGCGAGAACGACTGCCGGCAGGGCTGCCTGCGCAAGCAGCACGTTACCGAAGGCGCTCTCGTCGGTCAATCCGAGATGCACGACGCACGCCACCTCCCGTACTTCGGCCTCGCCGAGCAGCATTGGCGCGCTGACCGGCACGACCTCGAGGCCGTCAAACGCGCTTTGGGTATCACATAGGTCGGCATCGCTGCCGGCGAGTGCGATGACGCGGCACGCAGGATCCTCCGAGCGGCGAATCGCGAGTCGAGCCACGCGTTCGGATGCGGCGCATGGCAGCCATGGCACCTCGAGTGCGACCGCGCCATGCGTGCGAATTCGCGTCAGCGCGCCGACGGGCTCGATCGTGATTCCCGGCGGGTGAATCTCATCTACGAACCACCCAAGCGAGGCGCCGCGCCGAAAGCGGCGGTCGAAGCGCTGCCAAGGACGGATCGCGTGCGCAATCGGGTGTCCGAAGGAGCGCAATGCCTCCTCGAGATCCGCCAATGCCGCCGACAGCGGGCCGACCCGCGCGCTCGAGCGCACGGTGATGGCGCCGACCTCGCCGCGAGCGACTCGCGGGATCGAGGCGAAACTTGGCGACCATCGCCGGTAGAAGTGCCGCTCGTTCTCCGCCTCGCGATCGAAGCGCCCCGCCGATGCGCTCTCGTAGTGTGCGAAGCGCGCGGTCGCAACGTAGGCGATCGCGCGCCCCGCTTCGCGCGCGCGCAAGCAGAGATCGACATCTTCGAACCCGTTGACGAAGGATTCGTCGAAGCCGCCATTGGCTAGAAACCATTCGGTCCGCACGGCCATCGCCGCGCCCGAGACGCCCAGTGCGTCGCGCGATGCCGTAACGCCGTCCAAGTCCGCCGGCAAATTGCGCTGCGAGTAATGCCAGTGCGCGTTCGGCAACACGACCAGGCCGGCCGCTTGCGTCACGCCGTCTTCGAAGAAGAGCGCGCCACCGGCGATCGTAACCTCGTCGCGTTCGAAGACGCGCACCAGCGGATCCAGGGCATCCCCCAGCGGATAGGCGTCATTGTTGAGAAAGAGCACCAGAGGCGCCTCCGCCAGACGCGCCCCGGCGTTGCACGCACCGGCGAAGTTGCGATTGCTCTCCAGTCGCAAGTAACGAACCCAGTGAAAACCGCCGATCGCCTCGGCGGTCTCGTCGGTCGACGCGTTGTCGACGACGATCGTCTCGAGCAGCGCCCCCGCGTCGCCGCGCAATCCCTCGAGCGCGCGCAAGCACCGCTGCGTCAGCCACCAGTTGTTATAGACCGGAATGACGACGCTGAGCGGCGACAACGAGGATGCTAGACGGGTTCGATCGTCTCGATGACGACCGTCGCCGGCCCGGCCGGGCGCTGCACGACGACGCGCTCGCCCTTGTGATGACCGAGCAGCGCCTGCGCGTAGGGCGAGATCCAGCTGATCGTCCCGTGAGCCGGATCCGCTTCGTCGGCGCCGACGATGCGAAGACGGACTTGGCCGCCGCGTTCGTCGTGGACGACCACCGTCGAACCAAAGGCTACCTCGTCGGGCGGCTGCGAACGTGGATCGACGACCTGGGCGCTTGCAATGCGCTCTTCGAAGTAGTTTGCATCGCGTTCGTCGCCGTTGGCGCGAGCGGCGGCGAGCGCTTCGCGCAACCGTTCCAACCCGCGCGGCGTCACGTAGTTGGGCCGTTCGCGCTCGACCGGACGCGGCAACGGCCGCTCGGGGCGATCCTCCCAGTCCTTGACGAACGCCCGGCTCATGGTTTGATCACCGCGGCGCCATCGAGAGTATCGTTGCGTACCGCTTCGAGCGCTGCCGGCGCATTGGACAGGGCGAACTCGGTCGTTTGCGCGGTTACGCCTTCGCGCGCCGCGATCGCGATGAAGTCGCGCGCATCGAGGCGCGTCATGTTGGTCACGCTGCGCAGCTGACGCTCGCCCCATAGGAGTGAGTCGTAGTCGAACGACGGCATGCGGTCGAGATGAATCGCGTTGATGGCGACGACGCCTCCTTTCCGTAATGACGCGAGAGCCGAGAGCACGACGTCGCCGGCCGGCGCGAAGGTTACCGCGCGATCCAGGGGAACCGGCGGCCTCTCGAGCGCTCCTCCCACCCAATGCGCGCCGAGTCGCCGCGCGAACGCTTGATGCTCTTCGCCGCGCGTTGCGACGTGGACCTCGCACCCCCAGCCGCGCAAGACCTGCAGCGCGAGGTGTGCCGACGACCCGAATCCGAAGAGCCCGACGCGCTCGCCGGGCTGCACGCCGGCGACGCGGAGCGCGCGAAAGCCGATGATGCCCGCGCAAAGCAGCGGGGCGGCGTGCAGGTCGTCGAGTTGCTCGGGGAGCGGAATGGTAAAATCGGCGCGGACAGACACATACTCCGTATACCCACCGTCGCGATCGTAGCCGGTATAGGTCGGCGCATCGCAGAGATTCTCACGCCCGGCCACGCACTGTTCGCAGGTTCCATCAACGCCGCCCAGCCAGGAAACGCCGACGCGCCGGCCGGCAAGCGCCGCGTCGACCCCCTCGCCCAACCGTTCGACGATCCCCACGATCTGATGGCCTGGAACCACGCTGGGGCGGCGCGGCGGCAGCTCGCCGTCAACGATGTGCAGGTCGGTCCGGCAGACGCCGCAGGCCCGGATCCGCAACAGCACCTCGCCGCGCGCCGGCGCCGGCAGGGGCCGCTCTTCCAAGCGCAACCGGCCGGCAGGGTCGTCTGCATGTCGCACCGCCGCCAACATTGCGAAGGAGTTCTAGGCTGGTGCCACCCGAATCTGCTCGAGCAGCTCGCGCTTGGTCTCCGGGACCATCGTGCGCACGAAGATGATCGTCACGACGCAAAGCGCGGCATAGATCGAAAAGGTCCCAGCCTGTCCGAGGCGCTCGACCATCGTCAGGAAGAACTGCGAAACGAGGAAGTTTCCGACCCAGTTCGCGAGCGTGGAGATGGACATGCCCAAGCCGCGCGCGGGCAACGGGAAGATCTCGGCGAGTAAGAGCCAGAGAATAGGTCCGAGACTGAAGGCGAAGCAGCCGACATAGACCATCATGCTCGCCAACGCGATCGTCGCGAGCCTGCCGGAAAGGTGCGGCTGCGCGAAGGAATACGCCAGCGCGGATAGCGCGACGAACATTCCTACCAAGCCCGCGTAGAGCAGCGGTTTGCGCCCGATCCGATCGACGAAGAAAATCGCGACTAGGGTCAAGAGGCAGTTCACCGTCCCGACCAGCGCCTGCGCGAGAATCGAAGCCGTCGCCGACGTGACGCCCGCCATCTCGAAGATTTGCGGGCCGTAGTAGATCACCGTGTTGATGCCGGTGATCTGCTGCAACAACGCGAGCGAAACGCCGATAAACAGCGCGAGCCGCGTCGCCGGTACGCGGAAGGCTTCGAAGCCGGCACTTTTTGCGGAAAGGCTTTGGCGAATCGAGCCTTCCTCGCGCTCCGAGGCGGCCGCATCGGCATGGATGCGCAACAGTTCCGATCGGGCCCGCGCATCGCCGCCGATCTTGAAGAGATAGCGGGGGCTCTCGGGCATGACCAGCATGCCGCCGATCAGGACCAGCGACGGTACGACCGCCAGGCCGAGCATCCACCGCCACGCGCCGCCGTGTGCCAGCGCGTAATCGACGACATAGGCGGCGAGTATGCCGATCGTTATCGCGAACTGATAGAGCGAGACGAGGCTGCCGCGAATTGGTGCCGGTGCAACCTCCGAAATGTACAGCGGTGCAACTACCGAGCTGAAACCGATGCCGATACCGACGACGAATCGTCCCAACAAGAGAATCCCGTCGGTCGGCGCCAACGCCGAGACAATCGCGCCGACGAAGAAAACCAGGCCTGCCCCCAACAGCGTCGGCCGCCGTCCGATGCGATCGGCGAGCCCTCCGGCTGCTGCGGCGCCTCCGATGCAGCCGATTAATACGATGCTGATCGTGAACTCGGCCATGCGCGTGTCGAGCGAGAAGTCTTTGGTAATGAAGAGAATTGCGCCCGAGATCACGCCGGTGTCGTAGCCGAAGAGCAAACCGCCCAGCGCGGCCACCGAGGCGATGAGGAGCACGTACGGCCTCATGCAGGCGCTTTCGTTGGGTGCGCTCGAACGCTCCTTTATGC
>JASHXG010000041.1 GCA_030043675.1 Vulcanimicrobiota bacterium | reverse complement strand
CACAATGGGCGGCATCTGAGTGCTATGGGTTAGGGCGGGGTCGTGGACTCCGACCGTATAATACCGTTTGCGGAAGGCAGGCCCGTGTGCGGGCCTGCGAAGGAGCGTTCCCAAGGAGCATTCGCAATGAACATCATGTCGGATTTGGCCGATGCGAAAGCTTTTCGCATTTGCGCGGCCGCTGCTATTCTGACAGGCTGCAGTGGATTGCAAGCGCAAAACGGATTGCAAGCGCAAAACGGCTTGCAGATACAGAGCAGCGCGCTCACTCCCATGCGCGCGAACCCCTCCGAAGTGCGACCCGATCACCAGCGATCCTGGATGTCTCCGAAAGCGAAGAACGAAGATCTTTTATATGTTTCGAACCTCGGCAACAGCACCGTCAGCGTCTATTCGGTTGCACAGCGCAAGCTCGTAGGAATGCTTGCCGGCCTGGGCGATCCGTATGGTCTGTGTACCGATGCGGACGGTGACGTATGGATCGTGCTCTGGGGGCCGTCGAAGGTTGTCGAGTTCGCGCACGGCGGCACGCAGATCCTCAAGAGCCTCGACGATCCTCACGGTAATCCGTACGACTGCTCGGTCGACCCAACAACTGGAAACCTCGCCGTTACCAACTGGAACTTCGGCGGGTACTGGCTGCAAGGAAACGTCGCCGTGTACGCGCATGCTAGCGGCACGCCGCACCTCTACGACGGCCAATGGTTTTGGTATTTCTTCGGGGTTGCATACGACGATCGCGGAAATCTTTACGCGGATGGCCTCGACAGCTACCTGAACGGCGTTTTCTGCGTGGGTATCCTCCGCAAAGGCGGTGCGTCATTCTTAGATCTCAGGCTCAAGCCCCAACTGAACCCGCCCGTTCTGGCCGGCGTCGGGTGGGACGGCAAGCACGTGGTCGTCGGTGATGGTGCGGGTGTCTGGCAGTTTCAGATCACCGGAGTTAATGGCAAAGCAATCGGTTACACGCCGCTCAATCCGTGGCGGCTAGTCTCGCAGTTTTCGGTCTCCGGTAAGACGATCTTTGCCTCCAACTACGGCGATCCCGGCGGGGTGCACTTGTGGAGGTATCCGGGGGGCGGCGCGTCTTTCAACAAGATCGGCGATGCCCTCGACGCGCCTTACGGCCTGACCGTCAGCCTCGCCAAGAACTAGCCGTCCCCGGCTCGAAACGCGCAACCTCGAGGGCATCCGGCCCGTTATTAGCCGTGCGTCGACGCGAAGCGGCTGCGGCTCGGTAGCTCAGTGGTAGAGCAGGGGACTCATAAGCCCTTGGTCGTAGGTTCAAGTCCTACCCGAGCCAGAACGAAGCAGGGTCCGGCCGCCGGCGGAGGCGGCCGGTTCCATTCCCGAGGTGTCTGTAATGTCGACCATTCCGTGCGATTTCTGCCCCCATCCGGTCGATCGCGGCCAAATGGAGGAGATCGAGATCTCGCACTACGTCCCGGATAGTTCCGGTGAAGATCTCGCGTACGCGCGCACGTACTTCTTCGGTCATCCCGATTGCGTGCGAAAGTTCTACCGGACGTTGGTCGACCACAAGCTCGATCTCTTCAAACACATCCCCAGCGCGGGTACTCCGCCCGAGAGCCCACGCTGATCGGCACTGCGTGCGCCCGTAGCGTAGCTGGATAACGCACAGCCCTCCGAAGGCTGGGATCGGGGGTTCGAATCCCTCCGGGCGCGCGATCTCCCTCGTATGAGTGAAGACGAAGGCTACATTCGCCGGGCGCTCGAGCTTGCCGAGAAGGCGGCGAGCGCCGGTGACGTTCCGATTGGCGCAGTGCTCGTCGACGGCGAGCTGATGCTCGAGGCGAAGAACGAAAAAGAGGCTCGACCCGACGCGACGGCGCACGCCGAGATGCTGCTGCTGCGCGAGGCTGCACGCCGTCGTGGTGCGTGGCGGCTCTCCGGCGCAACACTCTACGTGACCAAGGAGCCGTGTGTGATGTGCGCGGGCGCCATGATTGCAGCCCGCCTCAAGCGGGTCGTGTACGCCGCACGCGATCCCAAGGGCGGCGCCGACGGCAGCGTCTTCGACATCCTGCGTTCGGCCAAGACCAATCACCGCCTCGAGGTGACGGCGGGCGTGCTCGAAACTGAAGCCGCCGAGCAGTTGCAACGGTTCTTCAGGTCGCGCCGCACCGCAGCAGAAGAAGGCGTAGATTAGCGGGCCTTGAGAAGGACGGGGGCCGCAAAATAACGCAAGTGATTTTGCGGAGAGGTGGTCGAGTGGTTGAAGGCACCCGCCTCGAAAGCGGGCGAACGTTAAGAGCGTTCCGTGAGTTCGAATCTCACCCTCTCCGAATTGGCCTGAGGTAGCTGCACGATGAAGCGCGAGCCGCGGGAGCTCGTGTCGAGCGTGACCCTCCCGTGCGCGCGCTCCACGGCCCGCTTGACGATCGCGAGGCCAAGCCCGGAACCAGCGACGTCGCGTTGCGCGCCGCGATAGAAGCGATCGAAGACGCGCGGCACGTCCTCGGCTGAAATGCCGGGACCCTGGTCGGCCACTTCGATGACGGCGGTCGAGTCTTCGTGGCGCACGCGGACGCTGATCTCGCCGAGCCCGTACTTGAGCGCGTTCTCGGTGAGGTTCGTCACGACATAGCCCAACTCGGTCGGGTCGATGGACGCCAAAATCCCGCTTTCCGTCGAAATGGCGAAACGACGCTCCGGGTTAGCGTCGGCGATCGGCGCGACGAGGTCCGCGACCAGCCTCCCGACGTCGATCGGCTCGCTCGGCCGTGAAGCCTCCGGAGACTCCCAACGCTCGAGCAAGATCAGCTTGTCGATCAGCGAGCCCATGATGCGACTCTGATCGTTCATCGTGTCCAGAATCCGCTCCCGATCGGTCGGATTCTCGAAGCCGCCCCGCCGCAGAATCGCAATGAACCCCTGCACGACCGTCAGGGGCGTGCGGAGCTGATGTCCGGCATCGGCGATGAACTGGCGCATCGAGGCGTTGGCCCGGTCGCGCGCGGCAAAGGCTCGCTCCATCTGTTCGATCGCACCGTTGTAGGCGCTAGCCAGCGACGCCAGCTCGTGACCTTCGTCGGCGGCGATGACGTGCGGAGTAAGGTCGCCGGAAGCAAAGCGCTGGAGTGCCGCCGTAACGTCGTCGAGTGGCCGAACGGCCTGGCGCGTGAGAACGCGAGCGACGAGAAACCCGCACGCGACCGCAATCGCCAGCGCGATGACCAGGGGAAGCAAGAAGGATGTAACCGTTGCGACCAACGCGACGTCGTTGGCGCGCACGATGATGTAGAGGTTGCCGATGTGCGCAAAGAGCTCGGCAAGGCCGAAAGCCGTCGCCAGACCGAGTATGATGCGGGCCAGCGGACCCGAGGGACTCGGATCGCCGGAGAGATCGCCGCGCCGCCGAACCGTGACGGTCGGCGGCTCCGAGCGATGCTCGCGGTAGACCGTGACGCGCGTGTTCGAATCGAGGAAGACGATCTCGCTGCCGCCCTGCAGCAGCAGCGAGGCCGCGAAGGCGCCGCCGGCGCGCGCGTCGGGCAACGTCGTTTTCGCGAGCGCACGCTCCAGCTGCGTCTGGGTGACGCGAAGCTCGTTGGAGAGCGTCCGAATATAGGCGCCGAACGCCAAGAGCGCTCCGGCCAGAATGATCGCGCAGAGGACGAGCGAGATTTCGATCGCCGCGAGCGTTTGCATGCGGCGAGCCAGGCGCGTCATGATTCCGCCGGTGCCGCTCGCAAGGAGTAACCCACGCCGCGCAGCGTCTGAATCAACTTGACCGGCTCGCCGCTGTCGATCTTCGCGCGCAGGAACGAGACGTAGGTCTCGACCGTGTTCGGGACGACGTCCCGATCGATTCCCCAGACGAGATCGAGGAGCTCGGAGCGCGTGAGAACCTGCTCGGCGTGCGCCGCAAAGACGTGAAGCAGGTCGAACTCGCGAGCCGAGAGCTCGATGCGGCGGTTGCCGCGATAAACCGTCCGGCTGGGCGCGTCGATGCTGAGATCGGCGTAGGTGAAGGTCTCGCGCTCCTCGATCCTGGGCCGGCGCAGGAGGGTGCGCAGCCGAGCGACCAGCTCCTCCAGATCGAAGGGCTTGCCGACGTAGTCGTCGGCGCCGGCGGAGAAGCCGGCCAGCTTCTCCCCGAGCTCGGTCCGCGCGGTCAGCATCACCACCGGTGCAGTCGTTAGCCGGCGAATGTCGGGAAGCAAGGCGAAGCCGTCGCGTTCGGGGAGCCCGACGTCGAGCACGATCAGGTCCGGCGACCACGCCTCGAGCAGGCGCAGGCCTTCTTCGCCGTCGGCGGCGCTGCGGACGCTGAAGCCTGCTTGCTCGAGGCCATATTCGAGCAGCTCGCGCAGTCCGCGCTCGTCGTCGACCACCAGCACGCGGGGTTCTTCCCCCGCCGAGGCCGCTTGGCTCATTCTCAGACTCGCTCCAGGACTCCGACCGGGTGATTTCGCTACAATCGTGCCAGTCCATGATACCTAGGCCAGACATCATCCGATTCTCCTGCGCGGCGCTGCTCATTGCCGCGCTCGCGGCCTGCGGCAAACACGCTGCGCCGGCAGCGGCGCCGCCTTTTGTCCAGACTGCGGTCGCCTCGTTCGGTGCGATCCAGCCGGCGGCGAAGCTCGCCGGAATCATCGCGCCCTATCAAAACGTCGCGATTCAAAGCTCGCTGACCGAGCCGGCCGACGCCGTCTACGTGCAAGAGGGCGACCACGTTCGCGCGGGACAGCTGCTGGCGCGCCTCGACACGGCCGACTTGGAGTCGGAGCTGCAATCCGACCTTGCGACGGCGAACAGCAATCATGCCAACACGGTTCACACGGTCTATCAGGGCGGACTTTCGATCGCACAAGGCGTCGACACGCTGCGGTCCGATCAAGCGGCCGTCCACCAAGCGCAGCAGACGCTTACCAACGACACGACCAACCTGACGCGCGATCAAAACCTCCTCAACCAGGGCTACGTCTCGCAACAGACCGTCGATTCCCAAGAGACGATGGTGCGCAACGACCAGCAAGCGCTCAACTCGGCGATCGCAACCTTGGCGGCTGCGCGTTCGAACGTGCAGGCCAACGGGAGCCTTTCAGGCCAGGGACTTCAGGCCTCCGCGGTCGCGCAGTCCGAGGCGCAAGAGGCGGTCGCGCTCGCGCAAGCGCAGCAAATCCGGGTGCAGATCGCGAAGGCTGCAGTTGTTTCGCCCATCGACGGCGTCGTCGTCAACCGCAACCTGAATCCCG
>JASHXG010000309.1 GCA_030043675.1 Vulcanimicrobiota bacterium | reverse complement strand
GCCCCGCCAGTCACCCAGCTCGTCGATTCGCTCGTCGATGAGCTTCGATGCAGACTTTTTGCTTTGAGACGTGCCGTTCTTCATGCCATTCTCCTCAGAGTCCGAGTATTTGGCGCACCTGACGAGCATTCGGGATTCAATGTGACGGGAACCTCGAGCGACATCGAGGCCAGCGTGAAAGCGCTCGAAGCCGCGGGCGGCACGGTCGTGCAACCGATTAGAAACGTCGGCTACGGATTGCTGGTCGCCAGCCTCAAAGACCCCAACGGCTCGATCGTGGGGCTACGACAGTTCCCGAAGGGCTGACGCTTGCGGTTCCTTGGCCGGATAACGGTAGTAGATATAGCCAAAGACCAATAGCATCACCGGCAGCATAAAATAACTGGCTTCGGTGCCGAGCGGACCGCCGTTGATCCACGCCGGTCCGGGGAACGACGCTTGCAGCAGCGTTCCCACCGGCCGCGCGCCGCCGTTGCGCGTACCGATCACGAAGAACTGCATGAAGTCGAAAGCCGTATGGAACCCGACCGGAAGCCACAGACTGCCGGTCCGCTGCAGCGCGAAGCACATGATCATCCCGAGCGCGATGATGTTGAAGATATCGATGACGTTCTCGTCGGGCTTGGTAACGTGCAACGCACCGAACACCAGTGATGAAACGATCGCGGCGGGCCAGAAGCCGGTGCCGCGGGCCAGCGCCTGCAGCGGGTACCCGCGAAACCATGACTCCTCGGCGAGGCCCACGAGCACCATGCCCGCCGCCCACAGGAGCGGCAGTGCGATCCAATCCAGCCCGGACAGAGCAAATCCCGCGATCACGAATCCGCCCATCGCGTACATCGCGACGCCGACCAGCCCGGCGGAGACGACGCCGATTGCGATGCCTTCCCAGAATTTTCCGCGAAACGCCTCCTTCGCGGGAAGCCCGTAGCTGAGGATGCTGCACCGTTCGAGGCGAGCGGCGACCGCGGTCGCGACCAAGACCGCAATGAAAACGAAGATCTCGTCGAGCAACAAGGCTTTCGCGTTGAGCGTATTTTGGTCGACGTGCAGCAGCGCGGCAAGCGGTGGTTCGGCAAAGCCTTGCAAGAGCATGACCAGCCCGATGACCAGCACCATGAAGCCGGCATAACGCCAGCCCGAGCGAATGCCGCCGCTTCCTTTGAAAACGATCACGGGTTAGGTTCTCATCGCGTCAACGCCATCCGGACGATCTCGCCGACCATCGCGGGACTGACGTTGGTGCGCGCCAGGCGCTGCGCCTCGTCGACGCTCTGGAGCAGCTCGACCGCCTCGCTCGGGGCGAGCGGACCGAGCGCGCGCAAGCGATCCTCGTAGTCGAGCGAGACGAGTGCAATGCCGTCGCTGCCGCCGGCCACGATCCAGTCGCGGAGCAAGGTCTTGATCGTTTCCAGGCCCTCGTCGAGCGTCTCGCGCGTCGCCCACGATTCGGGCGGCGACTTGCCTTCGAGGCTCTCGAAGAACCAGCGCGCGACTTGTGCGCGCAGCGATTCCTCGTCGGGCTCCAGCGCGGCGAGCGCGCGCGTCACGCTGCCGCGCGCCAGCGACGCGCCCAACTCGGCCTCGGCGCGGCCGTAGTGCAGCTTCGCCAGAATCCCTTGCACCTCGCCTCGCGAGAGGAGCGGGAAACGCATTTCGACCAGGCGCGAGCGGACCGTCGCGAGCAGCCGCCCCGGCGTCGCGGTCGTCAGGATCATGATGACGCCGCGCGGCGGCTCCTCCAAGAACTTCAAGAGGGCATTAGGCGCATGTTGCGTCGCAAAATCGACGTCACCGAGCAGCAGTACGCGCATCCCGCCGCTGTACGACTGCATCGAGAGCTGGCGAACGAGATCTCGCGCCGAGAGCTCGTCGTCGGCGAAGCCGCTCGCAACCTCGCGGTCGCCGATCTTCAGAATGCCATCGTGCTCGAGGAAATCGGGATGGCGCGCGCCCTCGCGCGCAAAGAGCGCGCACGAGGCGCACGTTCCGTCGTAGCCCAAAATGCCGGGCGCATCGCCGCGGCCGGTGCAGAGCAGCGACTGCGCCAGGCGCCGCGCAAAGGTTTTCTTGCCGACGCCGGGCGGCCCCGCAAAGAGGTAGGCGTGCGCGAGCTGCGCCGGCGCGAGCGTTTCGAAGTAGCGTCGCGGACCTTCGGCGCCGACGACGTCGAAATGCAGCGAGCTCACCGCGCGCGTGCGCTCGCGTGTCCGCGCAGTTCTCGGATGGCCTCCTCGAGCAAGGCTTCCGGCGCGAGGGTGCCGTCGAGCACGCTGTGGTGCGGCGTGCGCGCCAACTCGAGAAAGCCTCGCCGCACGCGCTCGTGAAAATCGGTAGACTCGGCTTCGATTCGGTCGGGTGCTTCCGCGCGCGTGCGTATGCGCGACAGCGCCACCGTGACGGGGACGTCGACGACGAAAACGAGATCCGGCGTGAGTCCGCCGGTCGCCGTATCGCACAGCGTGCGCAGCACGCCCAGATCGACGCCGCGGCCGTATCCCTGATAGGCCAAGGTCGAGTCGGTAAAGCGATCGCAGAGGACGATCCGCTTCGCTTCGAGCGCCGGACGGATCTCGGCGGCGACGTGCTGCGCGCGCGCCGCGTTGACCAGAAAGGCTTCGGTCAACGGTCCAATCGCGATCGAGCGGTTCAGGAACACCTCCCGAATCGCTCGGCCGGCCGGCGTCCCGCCCGGCTCAAAGGTGAGCAACGGCTCCTGCCCGCGGCCGCGAAGCCACTGCGCAAGACCCGAAAGCAGCGTGCTCTTCCCGCTGCCTTCGATGCCTTCGATGACGACGAACATGGGCCGCGCGCGATTATGACGCGGCGTCGACGGTCTTGTAGATGCGAACGCGCCGGTTGGGTTCGAGGCCGGT
>JASHXG010000308.1 GCA_030043675.1 Vulcanimicrobiota bacterium | reverse complement strand
GTTGAGGATCTTCTGGAACTGACGCACGAGCGCGTTGCGCGGCTCGGTCAGGATTCGCCGTAGCGCAAGCTCATCCAGCGCATCGAGCGTGACGACGATCGGCAGGCGGCCGATGAACTCCGGGATTAGTCCGAAGCGCAGGAGATCCTCGGGCATGAGCTGCTGAAGCAGCTTGCCGACCCGCACGTCGCGCTTGCCCTCGGGTTGCGCGCGGAATCCCATGTTATTCGCCGCTACGCGCGATTCGATGATGCGCTCCAGCCCGTCGAAGGCGCCTCCGCAGATGAAGAGGACGTTCGTGGTATCGATCTGGATGAACTCTTGATGGGGATGCTTGCGGCCGCCCTGCGGCGGCACGTTGGCGGTCGTACCTTCCAGAATCTTGAGCAGGGCTTGTTGCACGCCCTCACCCGAGACATCGCGCGTGATCGAGGGGTTCTCGCTCTTGCGCGCGATCTTGTCGATCTCGTCGATGTAGACGATGCCCTTCTCGGCGCGCTTGACGTCGTAATCGGCCGCCTGAATCAGCTTGAGCAGGATGTTCTCGACGTCTTCCCCGACGTACCCGGCCTCGGTCAGCGACGTCGCATCGGCCATCGCCAGCGGTACGTCCAGGATCTTGGCGAGCGTTTGCGCCAAATACGTCTTGCCGGATCCGGTCGGTCCAACCAGAAGAATGTTCGACTTCTGCAGCTCCACGTCATCGGCAGTTCCGCCGACGTTGATGCGTTTGTAGTGGTTGTAAACCGCGACTGCCAGCGACTTCTTGGCGCGCTCCTGACCAATCACATACTGATTGAGGATGTGATTGATCTCCTTCGGCTTGGGAATGTTGCGAAGGCGGAGGTTCTCGTCGACGTTCTTGTAGAGCTCTTCTTCAATGATCTCATTGCAGAGCTCGATACACTCATCGCAAATGTAGACGCCCGGCCCAGCGATCAACTTGCGCACCTGCTCCTGCGATTTTCCGCAGAAGCTGCACTTCAGCTGACCCTTGTCATCTCCAAAACGGAACATCGCGCGCCCGGGCACCCTCCTTCGGCCGTTATGCCGGCAACGGCAGATTTTGCCGGTTTTCGATGATCTGGTCGATTATCCCGTAGTCCTTCGCCTCTTGAGCCGTCATGTAGTAGTCTCGTTCGATGTCTTTTAGGACCTGTTCGAGGGGCTTATGCGTGGTCTCCTCATAGATTCGTGCGACCGTCTGGCGGGTGGCCAGCAGGTCGCGGGCGGCGATCTCGACGTCGGTGGCTTGGCCGCCGATCTGAGAGACCCAAGGCTGGTGGATCACGATTTTGGCGTTCGGCAGCGCATAGCGCTTGCCGGCCGCCCCACCGGTCAGCAGAATTGATCCCATCGAGGCCGCAAAGCCCATGCAGATGGTAGCGACGTCCGGCTTAATGAAGCGCATCGCGTCGTACATGGCGAGACCGGCCGTAACGCTGCCGCCCGGACTGTTGAGATACATGTCGATGTCCTTGTCCGGATCTTCCTTTTCGAGAAAGAGCAGCTGCGCGATGACCAGATTCGCCAGGTGGTCGTCGATCGGACCTCCGACAAAGACGAACCGGTCCTTGAGCAGACGCGAATAGATGTCGTACGCGCGCTCGCCGCGCGCGGTCTGCTCGACGACCATCGGAACTAGGTGGCCCAAAGTTTTTCTCCCTCCGGTGGAATTGCTCCCGATAGCTGAACTACGACGTCGGGTCGATGGTTTCTTCGGGAACGGTCACCAGGGCGTTATCGATTAGGAAGTCGAGCGTCTTGGTTCGTACGATCCCTTCCATCAATGAAAGTAGATTATTGCCCAGGGCTTTGCGAATTCGGGCAACGGGCTGCCCGTACTGCCGGGAGAGCGCCTCGAGCTCGTGCACGACGTCGGCCGGCGTAGCGACGATGTTTTCGGCCTTCGCGACTCGCTCGATCAGCAGCGTGGCCTTGACCCGTGAGGATGCCTCGGCGCGATAACCGGCTCGCATTTCCTCTTCGCTCTTTCCACTCTGTTTCAAGAACTCGTCGTAGTTTACGCCGCCCCTCGCCGCCGCGGCGGCCGCATCGCTCATGAGGTGGTCGACCTCGCTCTCGACCATCGTCGGCGGCAGCGGGAAGTCGTGCGCTGCAAGCAGCCGTTCCATGACCGCATTGCCCACGGCACGACGCGCGCGCGCCTCCGCGACCGCTTCCAAGCGACGCCTTAAGTCGGCGCGCAACTCGTCCACCGTCTGGTTGCCGGAAAGGCTTTGCGCAAAGGCATCGTCGAGCACCGGAAGCTCCAGCCTCTTGACGTCGCGCACGCTCACCGTGAAGGTGGCGTTCTTCCCGGCCAGCTCTCCCGCGCCGTAGTCGTCGGGGAAGCGGACCTCGATCGACCGAGTCTCGCCGGCCCGCATCCCGGCGATGCCCTCGGCGAATCCCGGAACAAAGCGTCCTTCGCGCAACTCGAAGACCTCGCCGGTGGCACTGCCGCCCTCGAAGGCCGTTCCGTCGATTCTTCCTTCGTAATCGGCGGTGACGACGTCGCCGAGCTCTGCCGGCCGCTCCTCGGGAACGAGGGTGGCCCGTTCTCTGGCCAGTGCCTCCAAACTGCGGTCGATCTCGCCCTCGCTCACGGACGCGGACGGTCGTGAAACGGCAATCCCCCGGTACTCGCCCAAGGCGATCTCGGGACGCACTTCAACGGTGGCCCGCAGACGCGTCGGACGTCCCTCGTTCTGTTCGAGGATCTCCATCTTCGGCCGTTCGACCGGCGCGAGATCGTGCTCGCGAACGGCCTTGGCGTAGACCTCCGGAATGACCTCGTCCATCGCCTCGTTGGTCACGGCCTCGGCACCGTAGGCCTGCTCGAAGATCTTACGGGGCACCTTCCCGCGCCGGAACCCCGGTAAGCGGACGTTCTTGGCGAGTTTGCGGAAAGCGCGGTCCTCGGCGGCCGCCAGCTCTTCGCCCGTGATGGGTATTTCGAGCGCCACCTGAGTCGGAGCGAGTCGGGTTAATGTCGAGGTCGTCATCGATAGAGTCGCAAACGGGGAGATAAGCGGAAGACGAGATTCGAACTCGCGACCCTCGCCTTGGCAAGGCGATGCTCTACCACTGAGCTACTTCCGCAGGGGTCGCTCACTATTTTCGGGGCTCGCGACGGACTCGAATTCTCCGCCCTCTCGCCTTCCGGGCTCCGGGCGGATTCAGACGCCGCGTAGATCCCTCCGTCGCGAGCCCCGAAAATAGTTCGCTCTTCTAATTGGTTCCGATAGCAGCGGATGGTGGTCCTGGTGGACCTGGGCAAGCAGAGACTCGAACTCTGACGGGTTGCCCCACTGGATCCTAAGTCCAGCGCGTCTGCCAGTTCCGCCACTTGCCCGGCGACCCCGATAGATAGAACGAACCTGGTGCTTTTCCTTTCGACGGCTTGGCCGGGCCCTTTGGGTTATGAAGGGGCGTTACGTCGGCGCAGCCATTTTCGAAAAGCCACGATCGCCCATACGGCCTCGACGACTCCGAACGGCCACGTTCCGGCTAACCATCCATAAACCGATGCGGCTACGCAAGCAAGCGCGAATGCGAAGGTGTACTGCGGCGCTCGGTCTTCCAGCGCGTAGAAGATCATCATGAAGCCGACGGCGCAAGCGCCGAAGATCGTGAGCACCGTCACGACGTCCAACCGGCAATGTGTTCGATGGTGAAGAGGATCGCAAGAGCGATCAGCACGAGTCCGGCAATCCGCTGTGCGAGTCGCTTGTAGCGACGGCCAAGGCGCTCGCCGAACGCCAACCCAACGGCCGTAAAGAGCACCGTGCTGACCGCGACCGTAGCGAGGAGCGGCATCAGCGGCAGCGGGACGCCCGGAAGTGAGACGCCGATTCCGAACGAGTCGAGACTGATCGAGGCGGATGCCGCGATGAGGCCCCATCCCGACTCAGGCTTGAATGTAGGCTCGTTCGCTGCGCTCTCGTGGAAGATGTAGACGCCGACCATCGCGAGGATCGCGAACCCGGCGTAGATGGCGACGACACCGGCCAGGCGACCTGCACCCGTGCCGATGGCGTAGCCAAGCAACTGCATCGCGACTTCGGCCACCGCAAAAGCGAGCCCGAGGCGCAGTCGGCCACGCCAAGGAATTCGCATGACGCCTACCGCGATCGACACCGCAAGCACGTCGAGGCCGACGGCCAGCGCGATGCCGAGTATTTTCGCTTCGAGTGCGAGCGTCACCGGCGATGAGGCGAGGCCTGTCGAACGCCCGCGCCCGACAGGCCCTGCGAATCTCTGCACCGCGAAGGACTCGAACCTTCAACCAACTGATTAAGAGTCAGCTGCTCTACCATTGAGCTAGCGGTGCGCAAACTGACGCAAGAAAAGCATGTGCGCCCTCCGGGACTCGAACCCGGGACCAACGGATTAAAAGTCCGCTGCTCTACCGACTGAGCTAAAGGCGCTCAAATGGGTTCACGAACTGCGAGTTACGCAGCCCCGCCACCGACGTCCTGCTCTCGCAGACGTCTCTGGATTCTGGTGCGCCCTTATCTACTGATCGCAACCCCGGAGGCGGATGCGTCTACAATCGCACGGATGAGGTTGCCGTCGCTCAAGCTCCAGAAGCCGATCTCGCTCTGGCCTCCAGAGCACTCTAGGTTGCCGCCGACGAGCTTGCCGGCATTGATGGCACCCTGGACGACGTCGATCTCGCTACTTGTGCAGTTGCCAGTTAAGACCACCGTACCCTTGAGCGTCGCCGCTGAGCCTGAGACCGACACCCAGTAGATGCCGGTCGCGAAGTCTCCTCCGTACTCTTGATCGCTCACCCCGACGTACTTGCCATTCCAATACGCGGCAGCCGGAAAGTTTAGCGTGAAGGGTAACGAGATGATCGTGAAGGTCGTGCCGCCCTTCGGAAGTTCGAGCAGTTCCTTAGCGCCCGTGTCGACATTTTCGCCTTCGACGAAGAGGTTGCCGCTGCCGTCGTACGCGGGAGGCCAGAGATACGTGTCGCCGGTGGTGTAGTTCGTTCCGGTGCCGGATGCATTGGCATAGATCACGACGTAGCCGGCGCCGCTCGGAGTCCCGCCTGCGAAGTTGGCGACCGCGAGATTCCCGGTCGTCGCGTCGACCGAACAGCCGATCGAGGCACCGCCGGTATCCGACAGCTCCTTCCTTGGAGTCTTTGCGGCGTGCGCGTACTCGACGACAATTTCAGTATCGTAGTTGGTGATCCAGACGTCGCCCTTGGAGTCGCTGCACTCACCGTATGGTCCGTCGATGTCCTTCGTCAGTTCGCCGACGACTTTGCCGGTGCGGTACGCGTAGACCACAACGTCGTTGGATTCCCAATTGGACGCATAGAGCAACGGACGGGTGAGCTTGGCGGCGGAGGACATCCAGGAAACGCGGCGGTTGGGCCGCTCGTCCGGCTCGAATCCTGCCGCGTTGGTCGCGGCACGCGATGGGCTAAATGACGGCCCCGATGTCGAGGGCGCGTTAGCGCCGTTGCAGCCGCCGAGCGAGAGGAAAAGCGCGCAAACGCCTAAGGCATAGCCGTTCGATCGAAGGATGGTCTTCATCAACCCGCTCCCTCGGGAGCCTCACGGGCATCTGCCCGCTCCCTCAGGAACGGTTCGTCTCGTCGCGGGGAGTGACCTATTCCTCCGCGGTCGCGCGACTAAATTCTGGCGATGGTGTAACTGACCGTCTGCGCGCTGATCTTCCCGTCGCGAAAGATGAACGTGTCGACGCCTTCACCGCGCGTCTTGGCTGATTCGGCGATCCACTCGAGCAAAAGAATGTCGCCGGCGTAGAGCTCGGTTTTAAGTGACCACTTGGCCTTGGGCACGTCGGCGAGTAGTTGCACGAAGGCTTGCCGTACGCCGTCCTTTCCGCGCAGCACGCCGGCGGGCGTGATGAAGATGGCGTCTTCGGCGTAGTCCGAAACGACCCCGTCGAGATCGCCGGCGATCAGTACCTCGGCGTGGTGCGCGAAGACTTCTTGGGGCGAACGAGCCATTATCATCTCCTTTTGCGTGCAATGCTGGGGTGACTGACGGGAATCGAACCCGCGGCCTTCGGTTCCACAGACCGACGCTCTAACCAGCTGAGCTACAGTCACCAAGGACGTCTATAGTACCATGCGCCCGGAGGGACTCGAACCCCCATCTTCGAGTTTAGAAGACTCGTGCCTTATCCTGTTAGACCACGGGCGCAAAACGGGCACGGCACGCCAGTAGGATACCATGCCCGAAGTTTGGTCGGGACGACAGGACTTGAACCTGCGACCTGTGCGTCCCAAACGCACCGCTCTACCAAGCTGAGCTACGTCCCGACATTTTGCCACCAGCCAAACTGGCCGGCCGTTCTGCGGCGGTGGCAGTTGGCGCAGCGAATCTCACATTTGGCGATCTCCGCCGCTATCCTTTGCCAGCTGCAACCTTGCGCGCACATTGTACCAATATTCTCTACCTTGCGTCCACGGACATGGTCGAACTCCAGCACGCGCACGTCGGTCTCGCCGCAGTCGATGCATGCTCGCGCGAGCAAGTATTGCCTAAGCAGTTGAGCGTTTCGCTTCCGGTATCGCTTTTGGTTCTGGTAGCGTCTGCGGTTGTGTAACGCAACGTTTCGCCGGTAATGCGCTTTGCCGTACTGACTCTGGCATGCGCGACAATAAGATGTTCTCCCCAGGCCCTTGCCGCGTGACGCAAAACTCTCGATCGCGAGCAGCAGACCGCACTTCGGACAACGCTTCACGCATCGAGTTTGTCACGCGCGTGTGCCAAGGGGTGTGCACACTGCGCTACTCTTCCAGCCCGGCGGCCGCACGGCAGCCTCAGCGTTTGGGGCGGGTCGTGATGGGCATAGTTTCTGCCGTGAATCCAAACATCACCGCGTATGTGCCGCTGGCTCTGGCGCTGGTTTGGGTCGTGATCGGCGTGGTGGCCGGCTACGTCGTCGATCGCGTCGTCCTTCGTCGGCTTGCGGAATCGCACGCTGCGCACCAGAACTTTTGGCTTGGCGTGTCGCTCGACGCCGTACGCGGCATACCGATCTTTTGGGGGACGGCGGCCGGCCTGTACGCCGCTGCGGAAACCGTCAATCTCAACTCGCGCCTCGACTTTCTGATCGGGCGCATCTTGCTGATCCTGGTTCTCGGATCGGCAACGCTGGTGGCGGCGCGGTTCACGGCGGGCGGGGTGACGCGTTACGGCCGAGGCGTCGAGAAGCGGGTGCTCTCCGCGTCGCTCTTGTCGACCGTCGCGCAGACCATCGTCGTGACCTTCGGCGTGCTGATCATTCTCAACTCACTGGGGATCGCGATTACACCGCTGCTGACGGCGCTGGGCGTCGGCGGCTTAGCCGTAGCGCTGGCCTTGAAGGACA
>JASHXG010000307.1 GCA_030043675.1 Vulcanimicrobiota bacterium | reverse complement strand
CAACGACCCCTTCAGTTTTATAGCATCGATCAGCCGCGAGGCATCCAGCCTCGGACCTCCGGGTAGCAGTGGTTTTGCGGCCAATGGAGCGATTGAGACGGCACTCGCGGGTGGTGGAATCCTGGCAGCTTGTCCCGTGGGAATTATGATGTGGATCCGAACGCGCAGGCAGCGGCCGCTTCATTTGGCGCTGCTGGCACTGGCTGGAACTCTGCTGGCCGCCACGGTTCTGGCCTCGGGCTTTGGCGTTGCACCGGATCTTAGCTTGACGGTCGGTCTGGCCGTAGCGGTCGCCGCCGCATGCGTAGCCATGTGGCCGCGCGGCGTCGAGCGAAGCCAGACGATTCTGCTGGCTTTGGTCGCGGGCCTGATCGGCGGATGCATCTTCGTCGCGATCGATCGATCGGCTGAGACGACTCGTTGGCGCGACGCAATGCTGGGGCACAGGGTCGGAGCTCCCGAGCCCGAGCTCGCGCGTCTCGGGCAGGTCTTGCGTGGAGAGCCAGACATCCTGTTCGACGCTGAGGCAGCACCGATGGTGGTCGCCGAAAAAGGAAGTATTGCCGGCATATCGAGCGCCTCCACGGAGAGGTTTCAACTGGCGTTGCTCCGTCGAGACGTGGACGAGAACGTGTTGGTCGTTCGCAGCAGCGCGTCTGGGTTTGGCGCCGACCGTCTCGGCCGTGCTTTTCCGACGCTGTTCGATGAAGGGATGCCGGGATATCGCCTTTTCTTCGATGGCAGCTCGTGGCGCGCGTATAAGTTGATCCGAGGCCCGAAGTGACGACTACGCCTCCGGTGTCGAGCGCGCAAATCCTGATCGTGGACGACTCCGAGGATTCGGCCGACATCACGGCGGCCTACCTGCGCGATGGAGGCTTCCGTGAAATTACCATCGCGCACTCGGCCGCGGACGCGTATGCGGTCCTCGGAATCGAGCGGCAAGGCGAGGGAGGCGCGCAACCGCAGCGTTTCGACTTGGCCATCATGGACATCGTTATGCCGGAGATCGACGGCATCGAGGCGTGTGCGCGAATCCGGTTGTACGGCGCCTATCGGCTCTTGCCGATCCTCATCCTGTCGGCGGCCGAGGACGTGGAGCTGCTCAATCAGGCCTTTATCGCCGGTGCAAACGACTTTACGAATAAGCCCGTCAATCAGATCGACTTGCTTGCCCGAGTTCGCACGTTGCTTCGCCTCAAGCGCGAGCAAGATCGGCGACAAGCCCGCGAAGCCGAATTGAAGTTTCAGCAGCGTGGCGTCAGTGATGCGTTGGATAGCGTCATGGATCCGCTGACCGACCTCGCCTCGACCAAAGTAGTCGACCTGATCCTGGGGCGTTGCATCGTCCAAGAACAGCCCGCCGCTCTTGCGCTGATTCAGATCGACGATTACGTCGCGTTCGCCCGGCAGAACGGGGATGTCGCTGCACAGCGATTGATGCGGGCGGTCGCAAAGGTCATATCAAACGCACCAGGACCACTCTCGGCGGCTCCGGTTCGTTACGACGAGGGCTCGTTCATGGTTATCCATCCGCGCACCGAGGACACCCGCGCTTTGAGCGAGGTATGTCGCGTCATACGCCGGCAAGTTGCCGAGCTGAGAATCGAGCACGGGAATTCCATTCACGGCGACATCGTCACGGTTTCCACCGCCGTCAGCGGCGGCGGACCGAAAACGCTGAGCAGTCTCCCGGCCCGTCTCATCGCCGGCTTCGAGCGCCACTGGTCTCAAGCGGATTCCCACGTTGACGTTTCGTAACAGCGCTACGAAGGCAACGTGAACGACAAAGGCAGCGCGATCGTCGTGGGCGGCTCGTTAACCGGCCTCGCCGTAGCCATCGCGCTCGCGAAGCTCGGCGTACTCGTAAGAGTTATCGAACAGAATGAAGGCATGGAGCGCCTCGGTACCGGTCTCGGCGTCGACCGGCCGTTGCTCAGCTTTGTGACCGGCGTGGACGCGACGCGTTCCGGCAAGGTGCCGGCGTTGCCGGTAGTTCGCAGCTTTCGTGAGACGTCGACCTGGCGCGCGATCTATGCTTGGCTGCGCGCTGTCGCGGATGCGACGGGCGGAGTCGAGGTTTTCCAGGGACGGCGGGTCGACGAAGTCACTCAAACCGCTAGCAGTGCGCGAGTGCGTGGGAACGCGTTCGACTATGAAGGCGACATCGTTGTGGGGGCCGACGGATACCGCAGCCTGGTTCGCCGCGTCGTCGATCCCGCTAATCCGATCGCGCGATACAGCGGCTTTGTGATTTGGCGCGGCTTGGTCGAAGAGGCGTGGATCGGCACTGCGACGGCGAGCTTGCGCGGCGGACGGCTACCGTATGCGGAGACCGCGCGTCTTGTAGCGTATGAGGTGCCCGGTCGCGACGGAAACGTCACGCCTGGTCATCGCCAGATCACTTACGCGTGGTACGATGCCTCGCGCACCGCGTGGCTGCGCGATGCGGGTTTTCTCGCCGGCGATGAGATCCTCGCTAGTATCGCGCCGGAGGCGATACCCTCTGCGCTGCGCGACGACTTGCGCCGGCTTGCAAGCACGCGGTGGAAGTCGCCCGAACGCGACGTTCTCCTCGCGGCGTTGGACCACGAAATCCTATTCGGAACTCCGTTGACGCAATATCTCCCGAATCGACTCTCCAACGGACGCGTAGCGATCGTCGGCGATGCCGCGCACGTGGCCTCGCCGATGGTGGGTGCCGGACTTATTTTTGGACTGCTCGACGGCGTCGCGCTCGGACGCGCGGTTGCCGCAGCCGGAGGCACGACTGGAACCGCCGGCATCATGGCCCTCCGCGAGTACGAAGCCGAGCGTTTAGAAGAGAACCGCGCTCACGTCCGGGAAAGCCTGGATGCAACTGCCGCGCTTCTGCGCGGGTTAGCCCGGCCATGAAAGCGTTTGCGATAGACCGATTCGGCGATGAAGGATCGATTCACGAGTTGCCTACCCCCGAAGTTTCGGGCGATGAAGTGCTCGTTCGCGTGGTTGCCGCAGGCCTCAATCCGGTCGACTGGAAGATCCGCGACGGTATTCGAGGCGACCGGTCGTTCCCGCTCGTGCTCGGCCAAGATTTCGCCGGCGTCGTCGTCGGGACAGGGCCAACGGTACAGCGGTACGTCATGAACGACAGGATCTTCGGTACGACGCACGAGCATGGCACGTTCGCAGAATATACCGTCGTCGGCGAAAACTCAGCGCGTGATCCGGTTGCGAAGATTCCGGACGATGTCAGCGACGCGGATGCTGCGGCCCTGCCCACGGCCGGGCTCACTGCGCTGGCTTCGCTCAATGCGCTTGGCGTCCAGGCGAACACGCAGCTGCTGATTAACGGTGCGACCGGCGGCGTCGGGATGTTTGCCTCGCAAATCGCTCGCGCGCGCGGTGCCGCCGTCGTGGGGACCGTTCACTCGGGGAACGAGGAGTTCGCGCGATCGCTGGGCGTCGACGAAACGATTGCCTACGATCGCGAGGACGTCGTTGCCGTGCTCGCGCAGCGGTACCCGAACGGCATCGATGCCTTGCTGGATCTGGTCAGCGACGCGGAGGGAATTAAACGTCTCGGCGGCCTCGTTCGCCGCGGCGGCACCGTCGTTTCGACGGTCTACACCGCGGACGTCGCGTGGTTTCAGAGCCGTGGCGTGAAGGCAATAAATATCATGCTCACTCAGACTCCGGAATCTTCGCACCAGGGATTACGTGAACTGGTCAAGACGGTCGAAGCCGGAGCCGTGCGCGTCGTGATCTCGGAGGAGTACGAGCTCTCAGACGCCGCCCTTGCGCTGGACCGCAGCAAATCCGGAAAGGCCGGCGGAAAGATCGTACTCTTGGTCGACGCGCGTGCACGCGCCGGTCTCGTCCTCGGCAAAACGGTCGGGTAACGTCGATTAGGTAACGTTTGCCGTTCGGCGCGGAACTTCACGCTTTTCGTCGATGTCGAGGAGATCGGGCCACGTCGTCACGTCGTTACGGTCGGGCGCGATTTCCGCGCGCAGATTCAAGAAGGCTTCACGCGAAGGACCCTCGGGTTGATGCGAAAGCCACTCCCGGTTCCAACGCTCGATCTCGTCGTGCGTCTTGGCGTCGACGAAGGGGCGAGTAAACGCTTCGATTTCCGCGTCGCTCCTAGCGTTGCGAATAACGTCGAGCAGCCGTTCGTGATTCATGCCCAGAAAACGGAAGACCGCTTGATCCATCCCACAGTTATAGTGGTACTCGCCGACGTTGCCGAGAGCCTCGGCCTTCCCCTTATCGATTGTGCGTCCCAACTGAACGACGCCCTGCCATTTGTCGCTCACGCTTCGGGGATACTCTTTGGTCAGATCCATGTCAGCACTCCTTGGGATTGATATGTGCACGCTACGACCCCGTTTATGCGGCGACAGTTTCGCGCTTGGAGTTTTCACACGAGGCCGCCGGCAGGGCCGAGGCGAAGCCGCAACGACAGCACATCGAGGATTTGAAGGCAATGTTCGTGTATGCCCCTGACGCCCGCATCGAGCTCCACCCGGTGAAGCTCGGCGTGGAATAGTCTGTGCGCGTCCATCCGGCGACCGAACCGGCGTTGATCGACACACACCTCCACTTTTTTCCGCCAGAATATCAAACGCTCTGGCTGGACTACGAGGAGGCTCGCAAGGAAGCGCACTTCCCCGGGCAGGTCGCCTGGACGCGCAGTCAGATGATCGAGGACATGGACCGTCACGGCGTTCGCGCGGGCGTCCTGTCGCTCGCCTCAACGCCCGGGGTGTGGTTCGACCTTGGTGCCGACGACGCCAGCCGGGTGGTCCGCGCCTGCAACGATTACGCCGCCGAAATGGTGCGCGGCGATCCCAATCGCTTTGGCTTGTTCGCCGCCCTGTCGATGCTGGACATCGATGCCACACTCAGTGAGATTGAATATGTCTACGGCGCGCTCAACGCCGATGGGATCGGCTTGCAAAGCAACTATGGCGAGAAATGGCTCGGCGATCCGACGTACAAACCGGTGCTCGAGGAGCTGAATCGCCGGAAGGCGGTTGTCTACGTCCATCCGCTGGTCGCGACGTGCTGTAGCGGCCTGAGCGTCGGAGCGGCTCCGGCGGTTATCGAGGTCCCGCACGACACGACTCGAACCGTGACGAGCCTGCTGCTGCATGGCTCGTTTGCCAACTTTCGAGACATAACGTGGCTGTTCTCGCACGCCGGCGGCACGATTCCCATGATGGCGGGGCGAATTAACGCCTTCTACGGATCGCGACCAGACCTGAAGGAGCTCGCGCCTGAGGGAGTCGAGGGGGAACTTCGCCGGCTTCACTACGACACCGCGAACGCGACCTTTCCGCCCTCGATGGCCGCTTTGATGAAGCTCGTGCCCGTCTCTCAGATTACCTACGGCACCGACTACCCCTATTTTGGTTTCGACCAATTCGACAATCTGCAAAAACTTGGATTATCAGCCGCAGAGCTTGCAGCGATCGGCCATGAGAACGCGTCGCGCCTCATTCCGCGCTTGCGCGGCTGATCGAGCGTAGCGAGGTGGCGCAAAAGGTTTCGCCGTGGGTTCCGTTTCGCTATCGCATGTTTGCAATCGTCTGGGGCGCTACCGTCGTATCGAATATTGGGGGCTGGATGTATGCGGCGGCCGCGGGCTGGCTGATGACCGACCTTACCAGGAGTGCTTTCGTCGTTTCACTCGTTTCGGCGGCCAACAGCCTGCCGATGTTCATGTTTGCGCTCGTCGCCGGCGTCCTCACGGATACCGTGAACAAACGGCGCTTTTTGATCGCGGGAGAGGTCGCTACCGCTTTCCTGTCTGCCGCGTTAGCCGCAATCGTTTTGCTCGGTCGAGCGACTCCCGCATCGCTCTTGTGGCTGCTCTTCTTGGTCGGCGTTGCCGGCGCGCTCACCTCGCCCGCGTGGCAGGCGGTCGTTCCGGAACTGGTCCCTAAGGAAGCTCTTCCGCCCGCCGTCGCCATGAACAGTGTGGGCGTTAACGTCAGCAGAGCGGTCGGCCCGGCGCTGGCCGGTGCGATGATCCGGCCCTTCGGGATCGCCTCGCCCTTCATCGTGAACGCCGTGAGCAACTTTGGCGTGATTGCCGCGCTGATTTGGTGGCGCGAACCAAAGGCGACGCCGAGCACGCTGCCCGTCGAACGATTCGGCAGCGCGCTTCGAGTTGGCGTACGCTACGCGATGAATAGTCCCAGTCTGCGTGCGACGCTCGTGCGTTCTCTCGCGTTCTTCCTGTTTGCCAGCACGTACTGGGCGCTGCTTCCGCTGGTCGCGCGCGAGCGCATCAGCGGCGGAGCGGCGATCTACGGCGTTCTCTTGGGCGCAATCGGCCTTGGCGCCGTCGTCGGCGCCTTCTTCATCCCTCGGTGGAAGGCGACGATCGGCCCAGACAAGCTCGTCGCGGCGGCGACGCTTGGAACGGCGTGCGCTCTCGTGATCTACGGGCTTGCGCGCGAACCGGTTACGGCACTCATCGCAAGTCTGATCGCGGGCCTCACTTGGATCGCTGCGATCGCTACGCTCAACGTCTCAGCGCAACTCTCGCTGCCCGAATGGGTGCGTGGCCGAGGGCTGGCAATCTACATCACGATGCTCTTTGGCGCGATGACGGTGGGAAGCGCAATCTGGGGCGAGGTTGCCGCCCTCACGAGCCTGCCTTTTGCGCATTTCGCCGCCGCTGCGCTCGCGACGCTGGCAATTCCGCTAACTCGACGCTGGAAGTTGCAGCAGGCCGCGACGCTCGATCTCACGCCCTCAATGCAATGGCCGGCACCGATCGTATCGCAGGAAGTTGAAATCAGTCAGGGCCCGGTGCTGGTCACGGTCGAGTATCGGCTCGCCGAGGGCCGACATCGTGTACCCTTTCTTGCGGCCATGCAAAGATTGCGCCAGGAACGGCTGCGCGACGGTGCTGAAAGTTGGGGCATCTTCGAGGATACCGCCGAATCGGGGAGGTTCTTGGAAACGTTTCTCATCGACTCGTGGGTGGAGCACATGCGCCAGCACGAGCGGGTAACCGAGACCGACGCCCTACTCCAGCGCCAGATTCGCGAATGCCTCACCGAGGAACCGAAGGTAACGCACTTCGTCACCCCAGCGCCTGAAGGATAGCGAGCTCGCTCAACCAACGAATACTATGACGAACGCGTCGCCGCACGCCAGGTCGACGGTCTCTGCAAAGCGAATCACGCCACCCGCCAACCTGCAACCTTTCCCGGCGGGTGTGAGAAGTTCCACTTCTTAGAGGCTCGACCGAGCATGAACAAACATCTTTCAGTGACGTTGCAGCGCATGGGGGCTTTCGCTTCCCTGATGCTAATGACTGCATGCGCTCAGCCCGGCGTGCTACCGGGCGGCGTATCGATGTCGGGCGTTGCGCCCGGAGCAGCTTCCCGGATGATCCCCGAAGCCAAAGCCACCGACCTGCTTTACGTTTCGGACCAAGTCACAAATGACGTATACGTCTACTCGTGGCCAGGCGCCAAACTTGAAGGAACGCTATCCGGGTTTAACGCGCCCGCTAATTTGTGCACCGATGCGAACGGCAACGTGTACGTTACAAACTATCTGTCCCACGACATCCTCGAATACGCGCACGGCGGTCGTTCCCCGGTCAAAACGCTTAAGGCGCGCGGCGAGGACCCTTACGGCTGCTCCGTCGACCCGACTAGCGGCGATCTTGCCGTCACGAACATTAGTTCTGCAAAAGGTGGTTCTCTGGGGGGCGACGTGCTCATTTATAAAGACGCAGGGGGAACGCCGAAAGCGCTCGAGGATTCTCGTTTTGCGACGTATGTCTCCTGCGGCTACGACGACCGCGGAAACCTATTTATCGACGGCTACAACGCCTCGGACTATTTTACGTTTGCCGAGTTGCCCAAGGGGCACGACGCACTGACGAACATCACGATAAATCACGTTATCGTTGGTGCCGGCGGACTGTTGTGGAATGGGAAGTACATGACCGTCGGCGACTCGGAAACCGGAACCATCTTCGACATACAAATCTCAGGTTCTAAGGGGATCGTAAAAGGGTCAACGAAACTTCACGGCAGCGCAAACGTCTATCAGTATTGGATCGGCGGCGGCCGCGTCGTCGCGACCAGTATTACGAGCTTCGAGAAACCCCACGGGTTCGTTGGCTTCTGGAAGTATCCGGCCGGGGGAAAGTTGACCGATATGATACCAGGCTTCAAGAAGCCGAACGGTGTTACGGTTAGCTTGGCAAAGTAGAAGCCGGGCGCGTGCTAGTACCGACATGTGCCGGTCTCATTGCTCCAGAGTGGTTGGACGGCATATGCCTGTCCGTTGAAGCGCTCGCTGGCGGCATACTGCTGGCATTTATCGGCGATCTCAAATCCGCGCACATCGTACCACGCGCTGATGTACGGATCACTCATGCTCTCCGCGACTTCATGGATAACCGTCTCGGTGACGCCGTCGAGCACCCCTTTACGTGAGTGATGCACCGAATAGGCGCCGCAGCCGATACCGAAATCAGGCTGGTACGGAAGGTTGGTGTAGGTAATCCGTCCCGTTCTCCCATGATAGGAGCAAGCTGCCCAGCGCATCGGGACGCCGTGCGGGATAGCGACGATGATGAGATTATCGACTCCCGGAATTAGAAAGTTGAACCGCGCAGCCGCCCGCTCTGCTTCAGCCCGTATGTTGGCATCTTTCGGGTGCGGCTTAGGAAGCGGATCGGTGTTGTCCCTCCAGGTCGCGACGGACATGGCGCGATAATCGGGGATGTAAAATCTCCGGCTCTCGTAGATCTCGTAGTATTGCGTGATCACCCTCAGCGGCACGGAGCCGCCGAGCCGGCGCAAGAACGAGTTG
>JASHXG010000306.1 GCA_030043675.1 Vulcanimicrobiota bacterium | reverse complement strand
TACAACGAGTTCTCACCCGGTAACACGACCACACAGTCGTGGACCGTACGCGGCGGCGTCGAGGTTAACGCCGCGAGACTGCCGTTCATGATCGAAATCGACTATAAGAGCTGGCAGTATCCGCACAATTGCGGCGTGCCGGAGCCGGCTGCGACGCTCGCGACCGCGCCCCAGTGCTTCGTACTGGCAATCGGAAGGGCGTTCTCGACGTATGTTCCGGCGTTCACCCCCGCCAACCGCGACGTCGACGTGCGGGCCGGGATTCGCATCTTCCAGCCGCACGTTTACGTTGCCGTCGCGTACATGTGGTCGTCGAACAACTACGGTTACCCGAACATGAACGCGGTTGGTGGCGGGCTCGAGAAAATGCCCGACTTCAACCACCGGTTTACCTATTACGGCAGCGTCTTCTACTTTCCGGGCGTTCGCGGCACGTACAGCAATCCAGCGATCACCACCGGGCCGACTTCGTTCAGCCTCAGCTACAACGTCCTAAAGTACCAGGTCGGAGTCCAGTGGGCGTTTATGCCCGGGATCTACCTGGATGCCGGCTGGGCCGGAGCGAGTTGGGCGACTCAAAATAACGAGGCGCCCATCAACCAGACCTTCAACGGACCGTACGCCGGTCTGGGCTTCTTCTTACCGTTCTAGACTGCGTCACGATCGTGAAGCCGATTACACCCAGTCACGCAGCGTAAGCGTCACCGTTCGTGGTCTTCCGGTTTTATCGACGACTTGAAGGTGCACGACGGTACCGGGCGCGCCGCGCAGGGCGCGCCGGACTTGCTCTAACGATTGTGGGATGACTCCGTCGATCGAGCGGATGATGTCGCCTTTGGCCAACCCCGCTTGTGCTGCCGGCGTTCCGTCACGCACGGCGTAGACCTCGATCGTACCGGTCTTCGTGATCAGCAGCATACCCGATCGGTCGTAGCTATCGCGCGCGCCCAGACTTGCATTCGGCTGCAGCGCCATCGTCTCGGCACCGTAATCGAACGTTACCGTAAATCTCTTCCAAACGCCGCCACCCACGTTCGCCGCAAGGAACGGCGATGCGAAGAAACCTTGTTTTTGGGTGGAATAACCGGCAACCAGATCGGGCAGCCTAAAGCCTCCTACCTCGAGCGAACGGAGGCGACCCATAAACCCATCGTGTCCTCCGCCCACGCCGTATCCGTTGACGCCGACGGCGCTGTGCGCAGCCGGAACGATCTGCGGATGATCGACGATGAACGGCACGTAAAGGTTCACCGAGCCGCTGTCTCCGGTGTCAACCGTGCATTGCGACGGGATGCCGTCAATCGCGCAGCCGATTTGCGGCACGGTCCCGATAAAGACGAACGGAATCACGTTCGCTCCGCTCGCGGATGCAGCGCCGGGCAGCGCCAAGGTGAGGGTTTGTCGCGCGTAATCAAAGGTCGTGATGAATCGCGCCAGGACTTCGAATCCAATGAGGCCGTCGACGCGCTGACCTGACGCCACACCGAAGCCCTTACGGATCGGCTCCACGAAGAAAACCTGATGCCGCAGCACGGCGTTGCCGATTTTGAGCGAGTCGACCGTCGCATAGCTGGACGACTCCGTCGCCGCGCCCGTGCCGGAATCTTGAGCTAGGCCGGAACCCGCGGCTTTGATCTCTTTCGCGACGGCCGGATCGATGAGGTTACTGCCGCCGGTATCGAAAACGAACCGGTAGGGCCCCTTTCCATTGAGCGTAGCGTCGAGGTAGACGTGATTGTCGATCAGGTCGATCGGCACCGACGTGCTCGCACCTTTGCCGCTTATCGAAAAGTCGTCGACGCGCGATTTCGGTTTGTCCAAGGTGTCGTTATCGGTAGCAACGATCCGCACGGACGTTGCAGTAAGCTCAGACGAGTTGCCTTCGCTCGACGTGGCGACGATACGATGCGGCACCAGAAGCCCGTCGACGAGCCGATAGTCCGAAACATCTGTCTCGTACGTCACCGGTCCGATCGATATGACGTAGCGGGCCGGCAAATGGCTCGCCGCATCGATCCAAACCTGCATCGGAACGAGTGAATGCCGCGGCGTTACGATTAGGATAGCGTATTGCCGGCCGCGGGCGGCTTGCGGGCCTCCCCACGCGACCGTTGCGCCGCCGCTGCCGGGCACGAAGAGCGTGTCGCCGGCTGCGTAAGCGGTGTCGATCTCTTGGGACACGCCGGCGTTGCTGCCGTCGGTCCAGACCAGACCGGTTTGATCCTGATTCCAGAAGGTCGTCCCGTCATATCCGTCTGCGGTCACGATCGGCGGCGTCGACGTACGCTCCGCAAGGCGCGCGCCGCCGATCTCGGCTGCCAGGCTACCGGTTCCATTCAAGCCGTTGACGATCGCGCTGCTTTCGATCGAGAGCACGCCTCCGCGCCCCAGCGCCGCTGCGCCTAATGCGTCGCGACTCTGCTGCAGCGTCTCGGCAACCTCGGTCGTTGCATCGCCGGCGTTAGTCGCCGCCGGCAACGCGATAGATACTGCGGCCGCTGCCGCAACGACGATGCGACGGAGACTATGCGTCACTCGGACATTTACGTTGCTGGGACGCGCCGGAAATCACGATCATCATCGCCCGAGGCGTCCCGGACTCGGAGTCTCGTCGGAACGCGCCGCGGATGTCGACGCCAACAGGCATGCACCGAACGTGAGAGCGCCAAGAATCGACTGCCTTTGTTCAAAGAACATCAAAAGACCTCACCGCATCGTTTCCATCATTGTAGGCAGACCCGTCGTGCGGGCGTTATCAGCTGGCGCTCAAAACTTTTTCAGACCGGGCGCCGCTTGCACTTTTCGGATACCAAGCGAGCCCGAGCCGGAGTAGACTGGAGTCGCGAAGCCGTCGTTGCCCGGTTAAGCTAGCAAGCCCTTACACGTACTTGCGGGCAAGGGGAGGGCTCTGGTAGGCTTCGGGGGATGGCGGATAGCCGCCAAATTCCTTAAAAAAACCAACGAAGCTCGACGAACGAGCTATCCTGCAGGAGACCGATTTCTTGACTAAACGAGCAAGCATGGGGCTCCTGGTCGCCGCGATGATGGCGGCCATGG
>JASHXG010000305.1 GCA_030043675.1 Vulcanimicrobiota bacterium | reverse complement strand
CGCCGAATACAGGTTCGCCGTCGAAAGCGCGAGCGTATTGAGACTCAGCGCATTGGCCGCGTTGGCCTTCTGTGCCGAGATGATGCGGCTCCCGGGCCACTGATCTCCCAGACGGCCGCCTGTGTACGCAATCGCCACGGCGACGCCATTGCGGTCAACGACCGTCCCCCACATGTGGAAGCCGAGGCCGCCATTGTTGGATTGCTGCGCCTCCTTCAGAGCCGCCCTCAATCGCTCCCAAGTTGGAAGCGCATCGCTGGCCACAAAAAATCTCCTCTCGCGGCCGCCGGGTCAAGACCTGATGCGTAATGCTCGCTCGGCGTTACCGTAACAGATTTTCTCTCGCTGTTCTGCAGTAATCGGCGCCGCGTCGATCCACTTTGACGCCACGTTTGCATCCTCGAACGGATAATCGACGGAGAAGAGCACGCGGTCGTCACCAAGCTCCGCGATCGCGCACTGGAGCGCCGAATCCTGGCAAACCCCCGCCGTCGTCACCAGGAGATTGGAACGAAAATATTCAGACGGTTTCCGCTTGACCCCGCCACCGCCGATTTCCGCCACGCGCCTGTCAATCCGCCAGACGTAGTACGGAAGCAACTCGCCCATGTGTCCAAGGATGATCGTCAGACCCGGATAGCGATCGAAGAGACCGCTAAGAACCAACCGTAAGAAATGAGAAGAGTTGTCGGTGTCCCATCCCCATACCGCTCCTTGCATCTCGGGGTATCCCTTGAGGACCCACGGTTCGATGTGCGCATCGGCCGGATGGATGTACACCGGTACGTCTAAGCCGACGACCGCGTCCCAAAACGGATAGAAGCACGGATTGTCAAGATAGAAGCCGTTGGAGTTTCCATTGACCATCGCGCCGACGAAGCCGAGGTCGCGCACGCAGCGCTCGAGTTCGGTGACGGCGGCACCAACGTCTTGCATCGGCAGATGAGCAAATGCGCGGTAGCGGTCGGGGTGACTCTGAACCTGCGCATGCATGTAATCGTTCGCGGAGCGCGCCAGCCGTATGGCGGTGCCGGCGTCGGGTTCGACCTGAACCCCAGGCGTGGTCTGCGAAAGGACGAAGATATCGATGCCGGCGGCGTCCATCGTCGGGATACGGCGATTGGAGCGATCTGTAAGCAAATCGGTCAGCGTCGCCTTTGTCTGCGCAGGGAAAGTTTCGATCGTGCGCTCGAGATATTTGTCAAACCCAGGAGCCGTCAACGCCTCTTCCAAGGCGATCTTTTTCATGACTTACTCGCTTTCGGCGTTTGCTCGGTCAGGGACAGGCAGCGGTTGTTGGCAACGAAGTACCACGGGTCCTGCCGCCGGCGGAGCCTGTTCCGTGGCGGGTTTCCAGTTCGCGGCCCGGAATATGGGATCGAGTCCTACAGTTCGCAGGGAGATTCAGTAATGGCAACATCGGAAACCATAACGGCTCCGGACTCGGGTGGGGAAAGCCATTCTCAAGAATCCGTTCGCGACGTAACCTTTCAGTTGCTGCGCGAGCTCGGCATAACGACGGTCTTTGGCAACTTGGGTTCAACGGAAGAGACCTTCCTGAAGAACTTTCCTCGCGACTTTCGTTACGTGTTGGCTCCTCAAGAAGCGTCCGTAGTCGCCATAGCCGATGGTTTTGCGCAAGCGTCACGCCGGCCGGCGTTGGTGAACCTTCACACGACTGCGAGCGCTAATGGATTGGGGAATTTAGCGACGGCGTTCCAAGGGAAGGCGCCCCTCATTATTACCGCGGGCCAGCAAACGCGCGAAATGCTCCTTTTGGAACCGATGCTAACAAATGTCGAAGCCATCGCCCTGCTGCGGCCATGGGTGAAGTGGGCCTACGAACCGGTGCGGGCACAGGATGTTCCAGCTGCGTTTATGCGCGCGGTGGCGACGGCACTCCAGCCGCCGGCGGGTCCCGTTTTTCTCTCGCTGCCGCTCGGTGATTGGGACGAACCCTGCGTCGCTCGGGCAGTCGTGAGATCCGTCGCTCGTCGCGTCGCTCCCGACCCAACGCGTTTGTCTGAGTTTGCCGCGGCGCTGCGAGAAGCAAAGTCGCCCGTTTTGGTTTACGGGGCTGACATCGCGCGGGGGAGCGGCTGGCCCCAGGCCGTGGCGCTGGCCGAAGAGCTCGGTGCGACCGTGTGGGCCGCGCCTTCTTCGGAACAGGCTCCCTTTCCGGAAGACCATCCGCTGTATGCCGGCGGTTTGCCTTTTGCGATGGGGCCGTTGAGTCAAAAACTGGAAGGGCACGATGCGGCGCTGGTCGTCGGCGCGCCCGTATTCCGCTATTATCCGTACGCGCCCGGACCGTACTTGCCGGATGGACTTCGGCTGCTGCATATTTCCGACGATCCCGCGGAGACCGCGCGCGCTCCCGTCGGCGACAGCTTGATCGGGGATGCGGTGCTCTCTCTTGAAGGGCTTCGCGAGTTGCTCCGAGACTGCACGCCAAAGGTCAAAAAGGCATCCGAGACTCAGGCACACCGTATGGCGCCTTACCCGCCCGGCCTGCCCGAAGCCTCAGATGGACGCCTTCCATCGGCAGAGCTCTTCCGCGCGCTCAATGCCGTCCGTCCGGCCAACGCCATCGTTATCGAGGAAAGTCCTTCGAATCTTCCCGACCTTCACGCCGAATGGCCGATCACGCAACCCGATGGGTTCTATACCGCTGCCAGCGGAGTTCTCGGCTGGGGTCTTCCAGCGTCCGTCGGCATTGCACTTGCGGAGCGCGACTCCGGACGCAATCGCCCGGTGACCGCCGTCATTGGCGAAGGCTCTTTCCAGTATGCGGTTCAGTCGCTATGGACCGCCGCGCAGTTGAGTCTGCCCCTCCTCGTCGTTGTGCCGCGCAATGACGAGTACTGCATCCTCAAGTCGTTTGCGAAGTTCGAAGGGGCGTCGGGCGTGCCGGCTCTCGACATTCCGGGATACGACATCGTCTCCATCGCAAAAGGCTACGGGTGCGATGCGGCGCGGCTAAACGATCTTGCGGCGATCAAGAAAGCGGCGGTCGAAGCCTGGAACAAGTCGAAGCCCACCGTGCTGGACGTACCGATTTGCCGGCAGGTGCCCCCACTCTATTAACGACCAAAGCCGGTGAATCGCGGTGCGGCGCTGGCATTAGTCTGCACGGCGCAGTTCGTCTTGCAGTTGGACTTCAGCGTCGTGAACGTCGCTCTTCCGGCGATGCTCAAAGCGCTGGAGATCCCGCCCGCCCAGCTGCAGTGGGTCGTCACCGGCTACGCATTGAGCTTCGGCTCGTTACTGCTCGTGGGTGGAAGCGCCGCGGATCTTGTCGGTCAGCGCCGGCTCTTTGCCCTGGGCCTAACGCTGTTCGGCGTCGCTTCGATTGCGTGCGGACTCGCGCAGTCCGCGTTGGC
>JASHXG010000040.1 GCA_030043675.1 Vulcanimicrobiota bacterium | reverse complement strand
ATGGGGATGAAAGTGATGCTAGGCTGCATGGTCGAGAGCGCGATCGCAACGACCGCGGCCGCGCATCTCTCTCCGCTGGTCGACTGGGCCGACCTCGACGGCCCGTTTCTCACCGCGCGCGATCCGTTCAGCGGCGTTACGTACGATCGCGGTAAGCTGGTCTTGCCCGATGGAGCGGGGGTCGGCGTGCGCCAGGTCGCGGCGGTGTGAGCAAGTGACGAGGCGGCGTTACGCGATCCTTGCGCCAGGCCGTTTTGCGACCGACGCCAAAACGGCCCACGGCGTAATCCGGTACAGCGACGACGAGGTCGTGGCCGTGATCGATCCCTCGCACGCCGGGAAAAACGTGCGCGACGTGCTTGCGCATCTCGAGAGCGACGCGCCGATCGTCGCGAGCGTCGCGCAAGCACTGGAGTTTTCGCCGACTTCGCTATTGATCGGAACCGCGCCTAAAGGCGGAGCGCTTCCGCCGGAGTGGCGTGCCGAGGTGCTCGCAGCGATTGCTGCAAAGCTGGAGATCGTCAGCGGCCTGCACGACATGCTTCACGAGGATCGCGAGTTTTCTACCGCAGCGCACACCGCGGGAACCACGATCTGGGACGTGCGGGAACCGCCCGAGGTTCCGCTCTTCGGCGGCGACGCCTATGCGGTCAAAGCCCCGGTTCTGTTGACGGTCGGCAACGATTGCGCGGTCGGGAAGATGAGCGTCGTCCTCGAGTTGGTGCGCGCCGCCAAGGCCGCCGGAACGAACGCTCGCTTCGTTCCTACCGGGCAGACCGGCATCATGATCGCCGGCTGGGGAATCTCGGTCGATCGCGTGATCTCCGATTTTGCCGCCGGTGCCGCCGAGCAGCTCGTGCTCTACGCGGCACACGAGGGCGCGCAGATGATCTTCGTCGAGGGGCAGGGCGCCATCAACCATCCCGCCTATGCGGCGGTGACGCTCGCCCTGATGTTCGGCAGTGCCCCCGATGCGCTGGTCCTGGTCTGCGACCCGCGCCGCGGGCGGATCGAAACCTACGACACGCCGACGCTCAGCTATCGCGAGTTGATTCATATCCACGAAACGCTCCTGGCGACCGTGAAGCCGGCCCCGATCGTCGGCGTCGCGCTCAACACGCACGCTCTCACCGAAGGTGAAGCGCTGGCCGAGATCGCGCGTGCGCGCGACGAGACGCACCTTCCCGCCGACGACGTCGTGCGCTTCGGTCCGCAACGATTTTACGCCGAAATCGCGAGCCGGATCGTAAAACGTCCGCAGCTGATCGCGGCCGCGCGCGCGTGAGTTTGCGTCGCGCCGGAGCGATCGTTCTCACGCTCTTGCTGGCGCTCAACGGCTGCACCCGCCGCCAAGCCCCCGCGGCGAGCGGCGAACGCAATCCTTGGACGATTCCCGGCGTTCTGCGCCTGGGCGAAGACGAAGAACCCGACAGCTTGAATCTCATGTTCGCGCACACGTACGCCAGCGATACGATCGTCGGCTTGCTCTTCTCGTTCATTCTTCGCTACGACGCGCAAGGAAACTACGTTCCCGACCTGGCCACCGCGGTGCCGACGCTTGCCAACGGCGGCATCAGCCGCGACGGCAAGACGATCGTCGTGCACCTGCGCAAAGGCGTAACCTGGGCGGATGGCGCGCCGCTGACCGCGGCCGACTGGCTCTTCACCTATCACGCCGTCATGAACCCGCAGAATAACGTCAAGACGCGGTTCGGCTGGGACGCGATCGAGTCGGCTAGCGCGCCCGATCCGTATACGATCGTCATCCATCTCCGCCGGCCGAGCGTCGACGTGCTCGGCATCCTCGCCATCGGCGGTGCCGCCTATCCGCCGATGCCCGCGCATCTGCTCGCCAAGCTGCCCAATCTCAACGCCGCCGCGTTCAACGATCGTCCGCTTTCGAGCGGCCCATATCTGCTCCAGCAATGGAATCACGGCAGCTCGTTGGTATTCGTGCCGAATCCCCGCTACTTTCGCGGTCCACCCAGGCTCAAAGAGGTCATCTGGAAGGTCATTCCCGATGTGAACACGCTCTTCAATCAGCTTGCCACGCACGAGGTCGACGTCTACCCGCAGGTCAATCCGAATGCGATCGCACGCCTCTCCGCGATCGCGGGGATTAGGGTCGTGAAGCGCCCGATCGCCAACTGGCGTCACCTCGGCATCAACGTGAGCCGCCCGCAGCTGGCCGACGTCCGCGTGCGCCGCGCGATTGCCGAGGCGATCGATTGGAAGCGCATCAACGATACGGTCTTTCACGGCTACGACCGTCTGGCCGTCTCCGACATCTTCCCGGGGTCGTGGGCTGCGCCGTCGCTGCCGTCCTATCGCTACGATCCCGCCGGCGCGAAGAGGCTGCTGGCGCAAGCGGGCTGGAAGATGGGCAGCGACGGCGTGCTTCACCGCGGACCCTTGGCGATGCGCCTGACGATTTATGCCACCACCGGTCACGAGGAGAACACGCAGTCCCAGGTGTTGATCCAATCGATGCTGCGCGACGTGGGCATCGGCATCGAAGTGCGAAATTTTCCCGGCAGTTACTTGTTCGCAATGGACGGACCGCTCTACACCGGCAAGTACGATCTGGAGTGGTCGATCGAAACGAACGGACCAGATCCGGACAACTCCGAGGACTGGAGCGGCGCCTTCATTCCGCCCCGCGGCGCCAACACGTCATGGCTGAACGATCCGGTCGTGAACCAAACCAGTGCGGCCGCCGCCGCAACCTTCGATCAAGCCCGGCGCAAGGTGCTCTACCAGCGCGAAGAAGAACGTATCCGAGCGCTCGTTCCGGCCGTTTTCTTCAGCTGGCGGACAAGCTACACGGCTATGAATACCGACGTGCGCAACTACGTTCCGGCCGCCTTTATCGGCGACACCTGGAACGCCTGGGAGTGGGAAATTTAGATGCCGGCGCCTGCGTTGCTTTCGTGCTGCCTTTGCGCCGTAGTCCTTCTCGGCACGGTACCGGTGACGAGCGGCGTGACGTCGAACACACTCTTTGCGCCGGGGGTCGCCGGCAACCTCAGCAGATCCATCGCAGCGATCGTACGAGCCGACAATTTGCCAAGCGTCGCCGTCAGCATCGTCGTGCCGGGCCGCGGTCGCTACACCTTCGTCGACGGATATGCCGACCTAACGAAGCACACGCCGCGCACGCTCGATCAACCGTTTCGAATAGCCAGCGTCACTAAGCCTTTTGCGGCGACGGCGGTGCTCACGCTTGTCGATCGCGGTCTGCTCCGGAAAAACGACACGATCGCAAGCTGGTATCCGGGCTTTCCGAATGCCGGGCGGATAACGATCGACGACCTGCTGCGCATGCGCAGCGGAATCCCGGCTCCAAACGACGATGCGGTGCTGGCACGCGTCTACGACGCGCCGCTCGCTCCCGCACCGTCGCTGCCGCAAGAGCTGGCGTCATACGCGCGCCTGCGATCGCAGTTCAAGCCGCCGAATACGATCGGCGTCTATACCGACTTCAACTACGAGATTCTGGCCGGCATCGTGCAACGCGTAACCGGCAAACAGATCGGTGACTTGATCGCGCAAGCCGTCATCGCACCCCTAAGGCTAAGCAACACGTCATACCCCAGCGGAAGCGGGCTCCCGGGCCCGCTGCGCGGATACGGTTGGAACCCGGTGACGAAGCGCTTCGACGATAAGACGCTCTTCAATCCGCCGCTCGCCGGTGCGGCTGGAGCCCTGGTCTCCAACGTCCCCGATCTCATCGCTTTCTCGCGCGCGCTCTGCTTGGGCGGACTGCTCAAACCCCAAACGCACCGCGCCCAGTTGACCGGGCAGCCGATAAACGGCAGCGCGACCGACTACGGGGAAGGGGTGGCTCTCGGCGAAGGTTTTTGCGGTCACTCCGGAACGATCAACGGCTTCAGCACCGACATGTACTATGTTGGCAAGACGAACGCGTCGTTCGTCATCAGCGTCAACCGGCTCGATCGCGACAATCGGTCGCAGACCACTCCCGTTCTCGCGCTCGTCACTCGAACGGTCCTTACTCAACTGTCGCAAAAAAG
>JASHXG010000304.1 GCA_030043675.1 Vulcanimicrobiota bacterium | reverse complement strand
CGGCCATCGGCTTTGAGCCGCTCTTTGAGCCAGTTGCGCAAGTGAAAGTCGCCGATCCGCGCCGCGATCGCGGGATCTTCTTCAGGGATACGTTCCTTGAAGCAGCGCTCGCAGACCAGCACCAGGCCGGACTCGATCCACTTCGGCTTAACAGATTGCATCGTTATGAATTGGAGCCGACGGCCGGATTCGAACCGGCGACAACCACATTACAAGTGTGGGGCTCTAGCCAGCTGAGCTACGTCGGCGTCACGAGCGCCAATTGCTCGGGGCCACGCCGAACACCTCTCGAATCAGCGTGGCTTCTTTTCGCGCCGATGCGATGCCGATGAAGCTTAAGCGGATTCGCGCGACCGCCAAGCCGATGCGCTCTCCCATGGCCCCGATTCAGGGCGCGAAAGGTTAGTGTTAGCGCGTGGCAATTTGGACATAGCAACGTGAGGTTTTCAAGGCGGTTGTTCTGCCAATCCCCGTCGATATGCTCGACTTCAACCGGCACCTTGCCGGTTTTCTGATGCCGCTCGGCCCATCCGCAGTTCACGCAGCGTTCCCCGTAAACGTCGCGTAGGACCCGTGCCAGGAAATGCGGGGGAACGTGCCCGTAGATGCCGCCGTCCAAAACAAGGGTGCGCGCTTTGATTGCATAGCGATACGCATGCATGCAACGGAAAGAACAATAGCGCTTTGCGGCCGCCTTGACCCGCTTGCCGCAACCGTTCAAGCACAACCCGCGAGGGGCGGCGGGGTTTCCTTCTCGGAAACATCTTAGCGAGCAGTACTTTGTAGCACCTCTCTTTATCGCATTGCCGCATCCGTTCTGACACCACCCGCGAAACTTCTTTGGATTCACCTTTCGATGTTACAAAGGCGTTGTGCCATATGTATGGCGCTACAATAAATGGCGCTGGTCTGATTTCGGCAGAAGGCGACGCAATCGGAGCCCCGATCGGTCTTTGGCGAGCAGTCAGTGCCCGAGCCAGGCGAGGCGTGCCGGCTGGGCGAAAGCCCGCGCCTCATGGAGACCTTCATAAGATCGTTCGCGGTTCTTGCGCTGCTCGCCGCGCTGGGCGCGGCCGGCACGCCGACGACCGTTACCGTAACGCCTTCGAACCTGACCTTCAAGCGGGCGCTCGCAGCATGCCCCGCGGGCACGCTGGGTTCGATCACGCTTTCGCTCGGCCATGTGCGCGTTTCCGAAGCGCCGGGTGTCAGCACCGACATCGACGATACGAACCCGAGCGCTCAACTCGTCACGCTGTCGACCGGCACACAGAGCGCGACGGCGACGGTGAATGCGTCCAAGAATACGGTAACCGCAGCGCACGTGACGCTGGAGTCGGCAAGGCGGGTTGCCTGCGTCGCGCCGGACTAGAGAAGTCGCCGCTTAAATTCCGACGACGATCCAGTCGGCGATGACGTATTGGGCGCCGGTGCTCGTGATCGTCAGCGTGCCGTCGCCGAAGCCGTTCGTGTGAAATGTGGCGAGCTCCGTACGAGCGCCTTTGATGACGCCGTGCACGTAAGCGCCATCGGCGCGTGGGCGGTTTGCCGCAGTCGTTACGTCGAGCGTCTCGCTGCCGACCTTCGCGTGAGCGACACTGACGCTTACGAGCAAGCCCCGACGGAACGTTACGCTGATCGGAATCGAGAAGGCACTCCGGCCAGCGGTTGTGCCGGCGACCGAAAACTCGGTGGCCGTCATTGGGCAGGCTGGATCGACCGCGTTCTGCGCGATCGCGAGGGAGCCGATCGGCGCCTGGAACGTCTCGCCGTTTTCGGTCGCCGACCACGTCGCCATGCCGTGACCGTCCGTCGCCCGAGCAACTTCGGAGAACGCAGCGGTCTGCCATCCGAAGGTCGCGTCAAGCGATGGGATTCCGGTGATGCTATAGCCGGCCGATTGTTGGCAATAGTCGGTGACGTTCCCTTGACTCGGCAGCATAACCACGGCCGAGTCGACGGCGGTCTGTTTGCCGCTCGCGGTCGCGAGCCGGCTGGAGGTGGCGAGCTCGAGCCCGGCGCGTAGCGGTGTGGGTCCATTGCGGCCGAAAGTCGCATCGGATATCCGCAACGTCTCGCTGCGCGAGGCCGCTTCCGCCGAGCTGCCGGGGAAGAAGAGCGCCGCGCTCTCGCGGATCGTTTCGCTGTTTGGTCCCGACGGCGCAGCTCGACGCATCACGTCGCGGGCCAGGTCGTGGCAGCCCCCATCGTAGTAGAGCAACGTCTCGTCGGAGCGCGGATCGCGATAGCGGTCCGGGGCGCTAAAGTCGACGCCGTCTTCGCACCCGGTTGCCCTTTGCACGCGCTGCTCCGTGCTCCCCGAAAGCCGCAGCGCGGTCCGCGTCTCTTCGTCTTCGCTGAAACCGCCGACTAGGGAGCCGAAGGCATCGGTCGCGCCGATCGCCAGCGTTGCATTCTGCGACGCGGTCGTTCGCTGGCCGTCGAGGGCGTCCGCGGCATCGCTCACCGTCCGAACGCCGTCGGTGCCGACGTTCGGGAGCGACCCTGCGCCGGGCGCGACCAATCCGCCGCTGCAGCCAGCGAGTAGAAATCCGAGTGCGACCGCGATGGGGATGTTGGATGGACGCACCGTCCTGAACACACTCCAAATGCTAGGTGACGTTCGCTATGGCTCCCATGGTAAGGTACGAAGGTGGCGGTCACATGAGAAGATCATGAGGAGACCCCTTCCCGGCTACCTCAGTCACCTCGCGGAGAGCGCGAAGGCAGCGAGTTAGCCTACCCAGGCCGCCGTGCCTTCTAACGCGGGCGGGCAGGTAAGCGCGGCAGGTAACGCGGTCGCGTAACGTGCATTCCATAAGCCAATTGGGGCGGGAGCGCACGCGCCCTTTGGGAGCTTTGCATGCGGACGACGTACCGGTGGGCGCGTTACGCTCTGGCCATGTGTGCAGCCTGGGGCTGGCTTGCCGGCTGCGGTGGACCGCAGCCGCAGCCGCTGGCTCCGCCGGCACCGGCGGATACGCGGATATCGGCAGATGACTTCTTGGGCTGTCCGTATCCTACGGGAGACGTGTGGCAGACGAACATCTCGGAATCGGCGATCGCTCCGAACAGCGCGGACGAAATCGAAGCCACCATCGATGCCGGCGGCGGCGGCTCGTTTCGCGTCGACGCGCCGACGACCGACGAGCTCATCAATCCGGCCAACAATGCCACGCCGCTGGTGTCGGTCGAGGCAAAGCTGCGCGATCATAAGCCGTACTCACCCTGGCCGTGGCAGGCAGACTTTTACATCGAGCCGCTCAGCGATGCGCACGCCCTGGTCCTTCAAAGTCAGAATTGCCAATATTACGAAGGCTACTCGGTGAGCTACATCAGCGGCGTGTTGTCGATGGATAACGGAGGCAAGTGGGATCTCACCGCGCCGTTTACGCGGCCTGCGCAGGGTGGGATATCGACGGCCAGTGGAATACCGATCGGCTTGGTCGCCGTGCGCCCCGAAGAGCTTGTGGCCGGTGTCATTCACCACGCGCTCGGGTGGAACGGAGTCGCCAACTCGTGGTCGCAGACGGCTTGCGTCTCGCCGGCAGGGCAGACCGACTGCACCGATGACATACCGTACGACGGACCCGCCAGCCAAACGCAATACGCGATGCCGTACGGAGCGCGCATCCGCCTGCACGCAAGCTTTGACGACTCGACCTTCCCCGCAGCCGCAAAAGTCGTCGCCGAAGCGTTGAAGACGTACGGAGCCTACGCTTACGATACCGGCTGCTGCAACACGATTCCATTCGTGAACGACGTCAACGGCGGACCGAGCTGGACGTACGCGGACACCGATGCGATCGAAACGATCACGCTCTCAGATTTCGACGTAGTGGTTGCCCCGTAGGGACCATTGGGGATGACCAACTAGGCCTGAGCGCCTTTGCAATCGCCAAAGCGCCGTGCGATGCTCGTGGCATGCAAAGCCCCTGGCAATTGAAGGTAGGGGTTCAGTTCGTGCTGGCGCACGTGCCGGGCGGCGAAACCGTTAACAATGCCTTGCAGCGCTGGAACGGAAGCTTCGGCGACGCCGCGATTCGCGGCCGCGTCCTCGGACTGGCGCGATGTCTCTCCGAGCATCTCGACGTCAGCGGGAAGACGATCGTCGAGATCGGCACCGGCTGGGATGCGATCAACGCGCTCATGCTGCGCGTGTTCGGCGCCGGCCGCATTTACTCGTACGATCACGTCCGCCATCTGCGGTTCGATCTTGCGATGAACGTGGTGCGGCAGATCGGTGCCTCGACGGCCGCGATCGCGGAGATCAGTGGAATCGAGCCCGCGGTGCTCGAGGAGCGCATCGCGCCGCTCGCGCAGGCGACGAACATCCAAGAGCTGCTGGAAGCTGCACGGATCGACTACATGGCTCCCGGGGACGCCGCGCGCACCGGATTGCCCGACCGCAGCGTCGATATCGTCTATAGCTATGCGGTGCTGGAACACGTACCGGAAGACGTGATTGCCTCGATTACGAAAGAGGCGAGGCGCGTTCTCGTTCCGGGCGGGATCGCGTTTCACAACATCGGCGAGCACGACCACTACGTTTCCGTCGACCCGTCGATATCGAAGGTCAACTTCTTACAGTACCCGGAGTGGGCTTGGAGCCTGTTCGTCAAGAATAAGATCAGCTATCACAATCGGCTGCGCGAACCGGACTTTCTGCGGATCTTCGCTGCGAACGGCGCGACGGTGACGAACAAGGAGAGCTACATCGATCCCAGCGACCTCGAGGCCGTCAAGCACATGCGGCTGGATCCTCGCTTCACCGGCTTGACGGCCGAGGAGCTCGCCGTGACCAAAACGCAGGTCACGCTCGCATTCGACTAATCCGCCGTTCCGCTATTGCGCTTCTTGGAGGAGCTGCTGAATGTCGATGCCGCGCTTCACGGGCCAGAGCAGGCTCCAATTGACACGCAGCGTCGTTTGAGGTGCGGCCAGCGGACGCGCGACGTTCGTATAGTAGAGGGCCGAGAGCTGCATTAACTGATCGCCTGCCTTGAAGGTCTTCGACACGCCGCCGCCAAGCGGCACCGTCCATTTCGTACCCGGCAGCGCCGCATTCGAGGTCATGACGGGCGCGGTGCTTACCGCCCAACCCTCCTTTAAGTTGTAATTGACGAACGGCTGGACGAGGAAGGAGTTGACATTCGAAGGAGCTGGTGGGCCCGCAAACGACCACAACTGCGCCACCAGCGCTCCCATCACCCATTTACCGGGCATCACCAACGCCACCGCGTCAGGGCCGACCGCCCATTTCGGAGAGCCGAGCGAACTCGGCGTCGCGGTCGGAAACTGAAAGATCGGACCGGCCGCCCAGATCAACGCTCCGGGCTTGGTCTTGGGGCCGAAGAACAATTGTTCTTGCACGTTGCTTAAACCAAAGGTGGACGGGCAACCAGAAGGCAAGGCGCAAACCGGTGGCGATGCCGACGATGGCTGACTGATGATCGGGATGATCGTTCGGGCAACCAGGCTCCATTGTTGGCTCAACATGATTGGAATGACCGGCTGCACGTTGAGCAGGTACTGGAAGCGCGTGTACGGTCCATAGCCGTAGTTGAAGTTACTTTGAAACGGAACGACGGCGATGTTACCGACCGGATTCTGCGACGTCTTGATAATCGCCAGCTGCAGCGCCTGCCGTTGTTCGGGCGTCAGCTTGGAGGGATCGAAGCCGCCGGTTTCGGGGTGCGTATCCCCGCTTGGCGTCGCCGTGGCTGCCGGAGACGGCGTCGCTACCGGAGTCTGTGCGCGAGCAGTCCCTGAAGCGAGTGCCGCGCACGCGATCGTCAAAGCAATCATAATGCGGCACGTCGCGCCTTCGGGGGCGTGGTTTTCCATAATCCGGTCTCCGAGTCGAGCGTCAGCGGGATGGCCGAACATTGCGAACGCCAGCTTGGTTATTATTTTACACAATCGATACGCGGCTTACAACGGCAAGCAGGCCTTGCGGAACACAATGAGCTACCTTAAGCTGGATTGCGGTAGCTCGCCGCCCAGCGCTCCCGTTGCGGGATCTCGCGT
>JASHXG010000039.1 GCA_030043675.1 Vulcanimicrobiota bacterium | reverse complement strand
TGTCCGTCGAGCCAGACGCGAATCGTCGAAAATCGCGCCGGACGATCGAAGGCGAAGCGGATCCGCGGATTGCGGTTAAAGATCGTGCCCGTCGGCGACTGGCTTACGAGCTGAACCGTAGGAGGCCGCACCGGCTGCGGCGGTGGCCGCACCGGCTGCGGCGGCGGCCGCACCGGCTGCGGCGGCGGCGCTACCGGAGCAGCACCGGTAATCGTAACGGTGCTGGTCGCATTGTTCCAGTCGACCGCGGCGCCGAGCGCTTGCGAGATGAATCGCAGCGGCACGAATGTCGTGGCGCCGACGATGAATGGCGCCACATCCAAAAGCTGCGGCTGTCCGTCGACCGTCGCGTGCGTCGAACCAATGACGAGCGAAACGGTGCGCCCTCGTCCAGTCGCGTTGATCTGTCCGTTCGAATAGACGACGCTCGCCCCGAGCTGTTCGAAGATTCCGCGCAGCGGCACGAAGACGCGGCCGGCTCGTTCGATCGGAGGTTGCGGGAACTGCATCGGTTGACCGTTTACGATGACCGTCACGGATTGCGCCGGTGCGGCCGCGGGCACGGCCGCAAAGCTCAGGGTCAGGAGAATTGCAGCCAATCTCTTCATGCGCGGACTCTACCCGCGCTTGCTCGCTACCAAACGCCTCCCGGCGCTACGCCCGCGCGGTTTCGGGCGCCCGCCGCATCTCCGCCGCGACGGCCTGCTGGTCCGCGCGGTATTCGAGGTAGCCCATCCAGGTTTGATAGATCATCGGCACGAGAAAGAGCGTGAGAACCAGCGAACTCAAAAGACCGCCGATAATGACGGTTCCCATCGCTTGTCGCCACTCCCCGCCTTCGGCGTATCCGAGGGCCAGCGGCAACATGCCGAAGATCATGGCCGCCGTCGTCATCACGATCGGGCGAAAACGCGTGCCCGACGCTTGCAGCACCGCGTCGCGCACGCGCATGCCGCGCTTGACCAATGTATTCGAGTAGTCGACGAGGAGGATTCCGTTCTTCGCCACCAGGCCAAACAGCATCACGATGCCGAGCATCGAGATGATGTTGAGCGACTGCCCTTGGTCGGGCTCCAGCCTTCCCATCAGGGCCAGAAAGATCAACGCGCCGATGATCGCCAGCGGCACCGAGAACATGACGATCAGGGGCTCGAGGAACGAGCCGTAAAGAATGACCATGAGGATGTAGACGAGCATGAACGACGTGACCAACGCAATCCCCATGTTGGTGAACGTCTCTTCCATGAACTGCGAGTTGCCCTCGGATTTCAAGCCCACGCCGGACGGCAGAAAGCCGGGTGTCTGCAACTTCTTCTGCAGCGGCCCGACGATCTGCCCGAGCGAATATCCGGGCAACACGTCGCCGTAGACGTTAACCACTCGCTGGCGATTCAAACGCTCGATCTTGGTCGGCGCGGTGGTCCACGTAAAGGTCGCAACGTCGCCGATCGGGGCTAGCGAGCCGTCGTTGGCGCGGACGTTGACTCTCATCAGCTGATCGACGGCGGTGCGGTCCACAAGCGGAAACTGCACCCGGACGTCGACGAGGCCGGTGGGCGTGCGAACCTTCGTCGCTACCGCCCCGTCGACCGCGATCCGCGCCACGGTCGCGACGTCGGACGGATTGATGCCGAGCAGCTCGCATTTCTGCCGGTCGACGTCGACGTTCAGGCGCGGCGCGCCGTTTTCGGCGCTGGTCTGTACGTTGACGGTGCCCGGCACGGTCCGCAGGAACTGCGCCACCTTCTCTGCCGCCGGCCCGATTGCGTCGTCCGGCCCCGTCAGCGAATAGTAGATCGCCGGTCCGTTGTCGTCGTCGCCGGCCACGTTGAACTCGGCCCCCGGCACCAGATAGGCCAGCTTGCGAATCGCGGCAATCGTCTTGTTGGTATCCTTGATGCGATTGTCTTGCATCGTCGCGTTCAAGTTGGCGTAGTTGCCGCCGGTCACGCTGCTCCAGCCGGCCGGCTTACGGCCGGTCGTCGCGCTTACCGACTTGACGCCGTCCATCTTCATGATCGCGTCTTCGAGCTGCGTGACGTATCGGTTCGTCATCGCGATCGGCGTGCCCGGCGGATAGGTCACCGTCATGGAGATCTCGCCGGTTTGTTGCGCGGGCATGAAGTCGAAGCTGACCGAGCCGAGCGGTAACATGAGCGCGGCCAGTGCAACCGGTAGAGCGAAGGTGCCGATCGTCGTGTACTTACTCGTACCGAGCGAACGGATCCAGCGCAGCGGCGCATAGTACGGGGCTTGCAGACTCTCCGGTCGGACCAGCCGGCGCAGCAGAAACGCGGCGCCGTGCGCCAGCGCGCAGATCAGCAACAGCAAAGCGTCGACCGCGATCGTAGCCGTGCCGCCGCCGGCGACGAGCGTTAAGGCATTCAGCAGCAGCGCTGCGCAGACGAAGACCACGAAGGATCCGTGCCGCAGCGCAAAGGGGAGCATCCGCGTGCGATAGACTTCGAGTATCCAATCGTAGCGATGGACGAATGCGTTGAGCAGCAACAGTGCTGCGATGAAGATGCC
>JASHXG010000303.1 GCA_030043675.1 Vulcanimicrobiota bacterium | reverse complement strand
CAGGTTGAGCGCACCACCCACCCCGCCGCCGGCTCCGGCAGGATCGCCCGGGCCCTGCAAGATCTCAAGCTCGCCAAGTACGTACGTTGGTATCAAAGAAAGATCAAACGTGCCGCTCGAGGGTAGCGAAACCGGAGCTCCGTCCAGCAAGACGGGCGTCTCGAAGGGGAGGCCACCGCGCACCAGCGGCATCACCGGTCCCAACGGCGCTGCGTTGTTGAGATATATAGGGCGCGCGATGAGCGCGCCGGGCGTTTGATCGAGCACGCTCGCCGCGGACGGCTGCCCTTGGTCGCGATACGCCTCGCGAGGAAAGACGCGCTGCGCGACCGGCGTCGCGTTGAACGGCGTGCGCGCGACGCCGGTTACCGAGCCGATGACGGGAAGAGTCGTTGGTCGCAAGACAACCGCGATTGGCTCCCTAGACGGCACGACGACGACCCGATGGTAGGGAAGAAATCCGGGTTCGACGATGCGCAGCTGATAGCTGCCGGGGGCAACATCCACGAAGCGGAAGGCTCCGCGGGCGTTGGTTCGCGCGGAGAGGTGCCGGTCGTCTTGAGTTAGGCTGACGGTGATTGCGGTGACTGGTCTGTGCTGGGCATTTTCCACGCTTCCGACGACCGTAGTCGACTGCGCGCGCGCCGGCGAGGGAGCGTTGACGAGAAGGATCAACGCTACGAGCGCTAGGATTTCTACCCGCGTTTGCGGAGACCATACACGCATGCTAACGAAACTCCGACTCCTTGTCGCCACGACCCTTTTCCTCATCTGCGCCGCACCGGCGTATGCCGAGCAAGCCGGAGGCACGTTGAGCGGACGCGTCACCGCCGTCAGCGGGGTGCCGCTGGCCGGTGCGACCGTGAGCGTTGCGCCGACGCGCGGCGTTCACGCGCGCACTGACAGCGACGGCCGATTTTCGATTGCGAACCTGCCTTTTGGGTCGTACTCCGTCACGGTGGAGAAGGGCGGTTACACCCCGATGACGATCGACGACGTAACGGTTGGAGCGTTGGGTGGGCAGGTCAACGTTGTCTTAGCCGCGGCGAACCTCTCGACGCTGCAGGAGATCGCTGCCGTCTCGGCGCGCGAGAACGCGAGCTTTAACACGAGCTCCTCCGCGGTGACGTATCTCTCCAACGAAGATTTTTTGGAACAGGGCCAGCTTCAAATCGGGCACGTGCTCGACCAGGTCCCCGGCGTCATTTCGGCGCGTCCGTCAAGCGCAAATGCCGCGGCGCCGGGCTCGATTACGTCACCGAACCTGCGCGGAGCGCTGGATTACGAAAAAGCGACGCTGATCGACGGGCATCCGCTGATAAATGGCTCGCACGGCGACTATCCAACGATGCTGGTAAACTCGATGCTCTTCGACGATATCGAGGTCGTCAAAGGCCCGACGGCGTATGCGCCTTCGATCGATTACGGGATCGGCGGAACACTGAACTTTCGCACCGGCGAGCCGACACCGACTTTTTCGGAGAGCGCGATGTTCGGCGTCGATACGACGTCCGGCCAGTTCGCGAGCATCCGCGTCTCCGATACGACCGACAACGGGCGCCTGGGCTATCTCTTCGGCTTGGTGAGTTATGGGACGCAAGGCCCACTGCAAAACTACGCAAGCAACATTTTCTTACCGGTTGGCACGACGCTCGGACCGTACGGAACGATCGAGAAGACGTCGCCGACGACGAGCGGCACCCCGATCAACGGCTATTCGGGCGTTTATCCGATCAAATTCGCGCTGGGCAACCCGGCAAACGCCTACACCTCGCTCGTAGCCTGTTGTCAATATGTTACGTCCAATTATCTCATGCACGGCCAGTTGGCGAAACTACAATACAATTTCTCGAGCACGACCTCGCTTACAGCCGCCTACATCGGCATTCAAGGTTCGTACGACGGTGCCGCGTCGGCGTTCACGCAACTCTACTCGACCTTCGCTCCCGGTCCGGGTTACGGAAGACCGAATCTGCCGTTTGCGGCGGGGCAGAGCCTGTTGCTCAACGATACTACGACGCTTCCCGACACGCGCTTGCTCGACAACGAGCCGATGTTCGAGGGGGAGTTTCGCACCGCGATCGACAATGATACGCTGCTGCTGCGCTACTATAGCGCGGTGCTTGGGCGCATCACGACCTCGGACTTGGCGAGCCCATCGGCAAACTATACGACTCCGCTGACGCTCTACGGAACGGCGCTGCTCGGAACGAGCGCGACGCCGACGATCTTCAATGGCCAGTCCGTCAACGTCACGATCCCGACGCCCTACGTCAATCAGGTTGAGCACGACGACCTTCACGGTACGTCGTTGGAGTACGATCATCCGATCGGGTCCGATCAGCTGACCTTTTCAGTCGATTCGAATACCGCCTTGACGAACGTCTATAGCGTCACCGGCAGCGCGACCGACGAGTTCGGTAACCTTTCGATCTCGGTGCCGGGCGGCACGAGCCAGATCTTTACCACGTATTTGTTGCGCGGTATTCTCAACTTCGGGTCGAAGGCACAACTGACACTGGCCAATTATTTCAGCACGTTCAGCAGCCACTACGCGATCGGAACGACGCCGCAGGACAACGCGATCTTCCAAAGCGCGCTAACGACGCACGACGATCCGCGTCTGGGTTTCTCCTACCGAGCCTCGCCCGACGTGAACCTACGACTGTCGGCCGGCTCCGCAATCGCACCGCCGTACCCGGCGCTGATCAGCGTCTTCACCCAGACGCCGGCGCAGGTCTACACGCCCGGCGCGAGTTTCGTGACGATTACCAGGAACGCCGGCGGCCTTCTCCCGGAAACCTCATTCGGATATAACGTGGGTGCCGACGCGCGCTTCAATACCTACGGCGTGCTTTCCGGCGACGTCTACCTTACGAACATTCGCAATCAGTTCGTCAGCGTGATCTACCCCAGCGGCACAACCTATCAGGGCGTGCCGGTGTACATCAATACGAATGAAAACCTCGCGCAAAGCCGATACTATGGCCTAAACGTGACGTACGATCAGGATCCGCCGCGTGGTTACGGCTACACGCTGGCCGGCGCTCTTCAGCGCGCCTACGCGTACAACGTGCCTTCAAGTTTCTACTTTGGACCAGCGGGCCCATATTCCGAGAATCTGGGGGTCGTTTCGGGCATCAACTACTACGGAACGTCGACCGGATTCAATGGCATCTCGAACAAGAGCGAGGCCTATTCGCAAGCGTACGCAGCGATTCACCGGCGCGGCCGAGATGGACAATACCTCGAGCTAGGACTGACATACTACGGCTCCAACAACACCTACAACGTTCCGGCCTTCGTCGTGGGTGCCGCGACGTACCGGCAGCCGGTGGGCCCGGGAACCGCCATTCAAATTTCGGCCGACAACCTCTTCAACGCCAATTCGCGCAGCTATCTGCTCTACGGTGGCGGGATCGCCGCACCGCTTGCGAACGGCGAAATTGGCCTGCGTCCGATCATTCCCTACGGACCGACTTCGCTACGATTCATGATCCTGCAGGGCTTCAATCGGTAATGGAAAGTTGTGGAGTTGTGCCACTGCGGCTCAAAGTCCCTGTCGACGGGCTGCCGGCCATGCGAACGACGAGGCGGATGCGCGATTCGTCGCAGATGTCGTCGCGCACGGACATCGTTTGGAGAAAAATGACCCCGGTATCTTCCTCGAAAGGAGGCGCATCCGTGCGCCTGCCGCCAGCGTTGCGCCGAGGTCGCCTACGGGTGCTGACCCTCGAGAGATGGGAGGTACACATGGGGAATCCCGGCTAATGAATTACCAGTCATGCGTAAAGCTTTGATCACAGGCGCAGTCGTGATATTGCTCGGCGCCTCCACAGGGCAGCTCAGCTCGCAGCCGGCACCACCACAGGCGCTTGCTACGTACCGGGGCTTTTGGAATGCCACGCTTGGCGATCTCGCGATGGTTTGGGTGTGCACCGACACGGCCGCCATGGCGGCCGTGGATGGCGACCTCGTGCGCGCTGCGCGCGTCCTCGCATACGGACAGAAATCTACCGACAGCGCGACGAATGCGTTAGCTCATGGCATCCCCACTGATTGGTACGGCAGCATTGGAGTGCCTCTTTCGCAAGCGGCACATGCGCTTTCCGGTGCCGACGGCAATCTGCGCGCCTATTTGGCACACGGCAAGATTGCCGATCTGAAAGCAGCGCAAAGCGGCCAAGCTCAAGCATCGGCGGAACTGGCTGCCATCACCGCCGATGCTAGAGCGTCCTACGCAGGAATGGGCGGCAATGCGAACGACTTGGTCACGCTATCGCAGGCGATACAGAGCGCGAATACTGCTCTCGCTTCGGCGATGGGTGATACCGACACCGACGACAGCGATCAATGAACCAGAGGACCATCTGAGAAAGACTTATCGCGAAATGCACAAGCTCGCCATGTTCCTCGCTCTCGCCGTGATACCGCTCTCGGTCGACGCGGCGAGCTCACCGATCGTGTGGGAAGCCGATCTCGCGCACTGCCGAGCACAGTTCATGGTCTCTCATATGGTGGTCTCTAGGGTCTGGGGACATATTCCAGTGCAGCAACTGACGATCGTCAACGATGGTTCTACGCCGATTCCGCAACGGATCGACGCGGTGCTCGACGTGAGCCACGAAGATACCGACAATCACGATCGTGACGCCGATCTCCGATCGCCGACCTACTTTGACGTCGCGACATATCCGACGATGACGTTTCGTTCGACGTCCATCGTCAAAAGCAATGACTCCAATTTTGTCGTGACCGGAGATCTCACGATTAAGAACGTCACCAAACCAGTGACATTCCCGGTGCACGTAGTCGGTATCATTCCGGAAGGGACGGGATGGCGCGTCGGCTACACTGCGGAGCTGACGATCGACCGCCGTGATTGGGGTATCGTCGACAGCCGGCTGACGCCAGCCGGTGTGCTGCTGGTCGGCTATAGCGTCGATATCGGGCTCACCGTTGAGGCGGTCACGAACGATCCCGGCCTGCATCCCGTGACTTAACCCCTCTTCTTGAAGGCTAAATGAATGATGAAGACCGCGCTTATCAGTGTCGCATTTCTATTCGCGAGCGCCGTTGCGTTTGCCATCGGCGATATCACCGCCGCCCGAAGCGCCGCTAGCGACATCAGCGCAGCGCTCGGACAAGATTCGGCAACGGGCCAGACCTATCTGCGAGTCTACGTCGTCAATGCCGCAGGAGCGCTTCCGCATGCCGCTCTCGTTTCGGCCGGAGAGAGTCATACGGTCACTATTAAGGAGAGCGCACAATTACCGATCGAGGGAACGTTGACATCGGCAACTGCGATTGGCGGTCGGCCCTGCGATTTAATTGTCTTCCAGAACGGCCAGAGTCAGTTACTGACGATTGCCCCATCCAGCACGCCATTGAAGAACTTGCGCGTCGCTGGAACGGTGTCGGCGTCGGGTAACCCCTTCGGATACGACTGCTCGATCGTGCTGAAGTACACGGTCCCCTAGCAACGCGCTTCATTTATACTATCGGGCGAGCAAGGCGACTGACGTGATTCAAGATCGCGCTGGTTGAAGCGACCGCGCTGTCGACCGTTTTCTGACTTCCGCTCTCGACCGCGATTGACCCGTTATCAGACAATACGATCGAGTGCGACGCTTCGAGCGTCGTGATTTAGATCTGTGAAGATCATCATTCTCACGGTCATAGCTCGACATGGTAACGCCAGTATCGATTGTCCCTATTGTACGCGCCGAGTCGATCCGTGGTAGCAACGACGTCCACACGGCAGGGGATAGGCAGCCACGGTCGCTGATAGAGCTTCGCTAGCACCGTTAAGAGCGAAGGCCCGTAGCCCGCGACCGCGGCTTGCCATTCTCCGATGGACTCCCGACTCAGCGAGCCGTGAATTGGCCAGAGTCGCTCGCGGTAGATCGGCAA
>JASHXG010000302.1 GCA_030043675.1 Vulcanimicrobiota bacterium | reverse complement strand
CGGCCGCACTTGAGGACGACATCGGGAAGGCCCGTTGGTTCGCGCGGCGGGCGCTGCGCGAAGCGGAGCGAACGGGGCGCTCGTTCTTCTGCGTGCTCGCCCATCTTGCACTCGCCTTACTCGGAGACGCTGACGCCGGGGCGCACGTGGCGAATGCTCGAGCGCTTGCGGAGACCATATCTCCCGCGTTGCGGCGTAGTGCGACCGCGGTGGCCGACGGGGCAGAGGACGCCGGGATGCTGACCGAATACCGCAGGCGCTTCGTTCGCGAGCGGCGCGGTCAAGGGTTTCTGTGCGTCAACCTGCTGACCGCAACGATCGAATGGGAAGGTCGAGCAGTGCCACTCAAGACGCGTTCGCGTCAAGTCATCTTTGCGCTCGCCTTGGCCGGAACGCCGTTGCGGGGCGAAGAATTGGCGAGCCGCATCTGGCCCGACCGCGATCCGCCGCGCATGCAGAACGCCCTTCGCGTGCACATCGCCGCGGTACGGAAGGCCTCGGATCCGAGCGTGATCCTCTTCGAAGACGGCCGCTATCATATCACGAAAGCGCACGTCATCGACTTGGAGGGGGCGGAGGCGCTCGTACGGCAGGCCGCGCGCAGCTTTCCGCTAGGGCCGTCGATCCGGCGAACGCTCGAAGAGCTTGCCGCCGGCGTCGACCGCCGCATTCACGCCTGGGACGATCTCGACTGGTTTGCGTCCGTCCAGCGCCGCACGGATGCGCTGCGGCGGGCGGCCCTCGTTACGCTGGCGGAAGACGCGCTGCATCGACAGGATTCCAGCGCGGCCCTGCGTTTTGTGAACCGATTGTTCGAACACGACGCGTGCGACGAGCGCGCGCGGTTGATCGCCATTCGCGCTCACTTGCAAGCCGGGCACGAGACGGAAGCGATTCGCGAATACCGCGAGTACCGGCGTGCGGTGCGCGACGAGCTGGGTGTCGATTTGGCTCCCGACTCCGAGAGCGACGAGGCGCTTCGCGCATTCGTCGCCGCAATGCGCGCGTAGTCGGTGGTCAAGACGATCTTCCACGTCCGGCCGCCATCGAGTGAAAGCGCTCGTTCGTAATGCGGACGTCCGTCGCGCAGGTCCCAGCGATCGCGCACGGTAACCCGCTTGCCTTCATACGTTTCCGTTGCATAGAAATCGCCGACGCCGCGCTCGACGAAACTGCCGGCGGGTGGAAGCCCAAGCGCTAAGCCTTTCACGGGCGTGCCGCGGTAGAGCAGCCATTGTCGTTTGGCTCCATCGTAGAGACGCATCGCAACGGTTTTAGCGGGACCGCTTTGGCATCGAAAATCCGCGTCTTCGAGATTTCCGCTGCCGCTCCAAAACGGGCGCACGACCGAGGTGCCGGCGCAGGTTTCCCACTTGCGATCGCCGGCAAACGGATGCAGGAGCCGCACCGAGCGCGTCCGCCACGTCCCTAAGAGAAAGGCAAAATCGTCGTTTGAATCGCCGGGCGCGTTCCAAACACCCTTCGTCCCGCGCGTCACGCGCACGTAATCGGTCGTCCAGTTCGTCTCCCACGTGCGGCCGCCGTCGACCGAGTACGCTTGCTCGAAATGCGGGCTCCCGCTTACCTTGGTCCATTGGAAGCGGCAAATAACCGGCTTTCCATGCCAGCTATCGTACGCGTAAAACCTGCCGACACCGAACGCATCGAAGTGCCCTACCTGCTGCGGCGGTGCAACGTCCAGTTTTCTGGTTCCCCACCAGAGCGTCCACTGACGCGTCTGCGGATCGTACGTGCGTAGCGTCAATCCGCCGACGTATCGGGTGGGACATCGTAGATCACCATCTTCGAGGTTGCCGGCGCCGCCCCAAAACGGAATGACGATCGAGGTCCCGTAGCAGTCGTACCAATCGTGACTACCGGCCAGCCGTTCTCGCAGGATCCGATAGTGCGTGCGCCACGTCCCGAATTCGAAATCGAAATCGGCGCGTCCATCGCGTGCCGTCGGAGAAACGGGAAAGTTGGATGCCTGCAAGGGCGCGGGTATCGGCGTTGCGCCCGAAGAGGCTCCCAAAAGCGCAGCCGCCGTCAGCACGGCCGCGATCCCGCCTTTCATGGTCTGATTCTACGAGAGGATTGGACCCCCGTATCGTGCCAATGCAAGCAAAAATGAAAGAGCCAATCGACCTGGAACCGCTCTTTCCGGACCGCGCGACTCGCGAGCCGCTGGAGGCGCAACTGGTTCGGCGCCTGCGAGCGGCGATCGAGAGCGGCTTCTTCCCTGCCGCGTCGCGCCTCTTTCCAAGCCGCGAGCTTGCCAGGCGGCTCGACCTTTCCCGCAATACCGTCACCTCGGCGTACGACCAGCTGGTCGCCGAGGGTTACCTCGAGGCGCGGGTCGGCGCCGGCACGTTCGTGACCGCAACGCTTCATCGCGCCCGCCGCCGGCCGGCCGGGCCGCCGCGCGAGCCCCCCGCCGCCGCCAAAAAGCTTGCGGCAATTCAGGAGCGACTCGACGCAGTCGGGTCGTCCTTCGGACCGCTGCGCGTCGGCGCACCCGATCTCGGCGCGTTTCCGCTGCGAACGTGGCGCCGTTTAGAGCGCGCGAATCTTGCTCTTCCCGACCAGCATCTCGATTACGGTGAGGCGTCGGGCTTGCTCGAGCTGCGCGAAGCGATCTCGCGGCATGTCGCGCAATTCCGCGGCGTCGTTGCCGATCCCGAGCAGATCATCGTCGTCGAAGGGGCGCAGGCGGGACTGCACCTCATCGCCTTCGCCTTATTTCAGTCAGGCGGCAGCGTCGCTATCGAGGATCCGTGCTATCAGCTCGCAAGCACGATCTTCGCAGCACATGGGCTCGTTCTCCATGGAGTTCGGGTCGACGCCGGCGGAATGTGCACCGGCGAGCTGCCCCGCAAAGCGTCACTCGCATACGTGACGCCCTCGCATCAGTTTCCGCTCGGCGGCGCGCTGCCGTTGCCCCGCCGCGCTGAACTCCTAAACTGGGCTCGGGAGAACGACGCCTACGTTGTCGAGGACGATTACGACAGCGAGTTCGACGCGCACCCTCTGCCCGCGTTGCAAAGCCTCGATCGCGACGAGCGGGTAATCTACGTCGGGACGCTCAGTAAGACGCTGGCGCCCGGTTTGCGTTCGGGCTATGTGGTCGTTCCACGGCACCTCGCGCCGACGTTTCGCTTTGCTCGCGCCGCCACTAGCCTGGGAGCAGCCGCGCATCTGCAGAAGACGATCGCCGACTTTATCGCGCTCGGCCACTTTAGCCGGCACGTGCGCCGCATGACGGCGATTTACCAGCGCCGCCGGCAGATCCTCATCGACGTGCTTTCGCGCAAGCTGCCGCCGAGCTTGCGCATCGGCCCCGC
>JASHXG010000038.1 GCA_030043675.1 Vulcanimicrobiota bacterium | reverse complement strand
CGCTTCCCGATTTGGATCGACGACGGTCAGCGTTACGGGCGCATCTACGCCGCCCTCGGTCTTCCGACCACCGTCATCGTCGGTCGCAACGGCATCGTTGCGAAAGGCTTCGACGGAGCGTTGACCTACGACCAAATGCGTGCCGCGCTCGCCGCGGTCATGGCCGGGCCTTGAAGGCATTTTCCGCCGCGGCGCTCACGATCGTCGTGGCGGTGATTCTCCAGGTCGTGCTTCCGGGCCGTGCCGTCTATCACACCGGTTGGTACAACGTCTTGCTGATCGCCTTGGTCGTCGTAACCATCGTCGGCGGACGCCGCGCTTTTCGCGGAGCGCCGCTTCGCGTTCGTCTCGCGATCATCGCCATGACGTTGGGTGCCGCGATTACCGGCTTTGCCGGAGCCGCGAATGGTCTCTTGGCACCGGACAACGCGACGATCGTCGGGGCTCCGGGAGAGCGCGTTCGCGTCGACGACCTCGGCGGTGCACTCGTCTTTCCGCTGGCTGCGGCGATCTCGGCGAACGTCCCGCCGGTCATCCTGGAGCGTCCGGCTCACGCGCCCACCACGATCGCGGCGCGTTCGCGCGACATAGGCAGCTTCATCCTGCGCGCCCTGCCGCGCGACGTCGTCTATGTGGACGCGCGGGACCTGCAAGGAAATCACTTGACGGTCACGCAGCCGGCCGGCCGAGCCTTCCTTTCGCCGGTGCTGTTGATGGAGCAGCGTCAAACGATCGCTGGGATGGATCTTCCCTTCGACTCGTTCAACGTGCCGGCGCAGAGGCGTGTGGTGAAGGCGGTCTTGTTTTCGCCCGAGCAGGCCGCCATGCTGCTCCACGGTGCGGCGGGTACGGGCCAGCCGGCGGTGCTGTTCGCCGTCGATGACGAAAACGATCGGCCGCTGCCGCATGCGATCGGGCTCGCCGTCGGCGGTGGAAGCGTGCGCGCCGGCGGCCTCCTCCTGCGCGCCACGGTTCTGACGTATCCCACGGTTGAAATCGTCGCTGCGCCGGCACTCTTCGCCGTCGCGCTCGGTACGCTGCTCGTCCTCACGGCGTTGGCCGCGTTACTCACCGGCAACCACCGCGCGAACGTTGCGCAGCTCGATGCTGCCGTCGGAGAGCTCGATGCCCGTGGGCGCGAGCACGTAGATGGCAATCAGCCGGGCAGCCTCCGTGTCGGGCGGGAAGCGGACGACGACGTGCCGCCACCCGGGCTCGTCGAGCCGCGTGGCGTCGAGTAGGACGTCTTCGTTGATGGAGTTGCGCAGCGCGATTCGCAAGCGCGCGGCACTGCCGTCGTCCTGCAGATCGAAGGAGAGACCGATCGTGTCGGGCGGGAGCGGCAAGTCGGTCATGGCGTAGGCCGCGCGCTCGTTGTCGCCAAAGCTGAAACTCAGCTGCACGCAATCACCGCACGTCGAGTCCGGCGCGACGGATCCCGTTCCGCCGTGTGGAATGGTTGCAAAGCGGGCGTGCTCGGCGAACGCCAGCGCCTCCTCGTGCGATCCTACCGTAACGCGCGTTGAAGCGAGCGTGCTGCCGATTCGGACCGCGACGTCGGCGTTATGCATGCCCGCGCGATACGCACCGCGGCCATCGATCGCGCCCGCGTTTGCGCTCCAAGCCAGCTGCGGTGGGAGCGCAAGCGCGTAACCATGCGGGTCGTAGGCACGCGCCGCGAGCACGATCGTCGCGTTCTGGTCGACGTTGGGCCGCGTGGGCGTGATAAGAATCCGATTCGGGCTGGCATCGACTTCGACCGGAATGGCGCCGGCGAGTCGATCGCCGCGCAGCAACAAACGGCCCGAGCCGGGATGGAGCGCCGCGAACTCACCGTCGCGATAGACGCCCAACGATGCGGGAACGACGCTGACGGTGGGCGGCGCGGCGTTGGCGACGTGATTCGCGGCATCAACGGCAGCGATCCGCAACGGCACGTCGGCGCCGGTAACGGCGCGGATCACGCCGGGCTGCGAGACCAATCGTACCGGCGGGCCGGCCGGTGCGGTGCTGTAGACGAAGAGACCGTCGGCGACTTTGCGCTCTTTGCCGTCCGACGGCGAGTTGACCATGGTCGCGTCGGCGTCACCGAGCCGCCGAACGGCGATCGTCGAGGAGCCGCCGCCATCCAAGGCCAGCCCTTCGGTGGCGCCGAGCGCGCGCATCAGCTCGGCGAACTCGGGGCGCAGCAAGCCTACGCTCTCAGTCGGCTGCCTTCCGTCCACTTCGATGAGGAAGAGCCGCCCGTCGGGCGCAATCGCCGCCCCCGAGCACGGAATGCGTTTGTTGAACTCGCGTCCTTTGGGGCCGTCCGGATCGTCGAACCACGCGCCGTTATGCAGAATGAGCGGGCCGCCGCCCAGCGCGGCTTCGATCTGATCGAGACCGAGTGGTGCCAAATCTCCGCTTGCGCTCACGACGGCGTTGACGTCCGGAACGTCGAGGACGCTATAATCGCTCGGTCCGATTGCGACATAATAGCCCGGCGGCTGCGTGGTGAGATTGTCGGCCGTCCCTTCGACCCGGTAGCGCGCCAGCGGCGGCGTCCCCTCCAGCGGCTGCAACGCGACCAGCGTAACGTCGTCCTGAGGCGGTACCCGGCCGTACTCGGGCGTGATCAGCGACAGGCCGCCATTGGGCGGCGGCAACTCGTCGACGCCGTCGAGGGCCATGCTGCGCTGGTCGATCTCGAGCTGGCCCGAAAACGCGAATTCGGCGATGTGGGGCAGTCCGTCGCGGCTAATCGCGAGCGCATAGCGCTTGTAGGGCATCTGCAAAAGCGCGCCGCTGCGTACGACGATGTTCTCGGGCCGATTGGTGTTCCCGATGTCGAAGTAGTCGCCGTTGATGCCGGCGACGGCGCCCGTGCGCTTGGCCATCGACCCGACCGTTTCGCCGCGCGACTCGAGTGCGTTGTCGGCCAGAACGCTGCCAAGGTGCACGTCGCTCCGGCGCGGCTCCACTGCGATGACGTGGATGGCCAGCGGGCCGGCTTCCGTCACGAGCTGATAGTCGGCGTATTCGATGCCCGGAGCCACGTCTTCAATCGTCGGAGCTTCTTCGAGAATGCGCGGGAAGGGCGGATCGGGGGAGATGCGGGCCGGGAGCTCATTCGCGTGCGCTGGTGCTGCGCTAAAGAGCAGAGAGAGCAGGATGCCGCCGAGGATCCTCTTCATCAACGTTTGCGTCTTAACGTCTGTGCCCACTCCTTCGAGCAATGTGCGGCAATCTCCCGGCGGATTGCGCCGGATGCCAGACCGCGACCGCGAGGGGATAGCTTCCCGTCGCGAATGGCGCTCGCGGTACACGGCGCAGCGTCCGCGTGTCGAAGGCGTCGACTTGATTGGAGCCGGCGCACGGGATGTAGAGCCGATGCGTCGCCTCGTCGAGCTCGGGTTTCCACGGCGTGCGACAGGTAAGCAATGGGGCACGCTTTGCCTGCAGCGTCCGCGCGTCGAGCACATCCACGAGATTGCGCTCCTCATCGGTGACGAAGAGGGTCTGCGCGTTCTCGTCGAGCGCGGCGCCGATCGGAAACGTTAGGTCGGAGCTGCGCGCGACGAGGCGCGGCACCCTAGCGTTCAGCGCGATCGCGACGGCCGCTCCCGGCGCCGCGAAGGGGGAGCCGGCGCTCTGATTCGAGATGCCGTAGAGCCGAGTTCCATCGGCCGACAGCGCGAGCGAGAAGACGCGGGCTACGACATGAAAGCG
>JASHXG010000301.1 GCA_030043675.1 Vulcanimicrobiota bacterium | reverse complement strand
GGCACGCCGGCGATCACCTCGCGCGGCATGGGAGTCGAAGAGTCTCGCGAGGTCGCGCGCATCATCTGCGATGCTTTCGGCGACATCGAAACCGGCGCGCAAACCCAGCGTTTGCGCAAGCGCGTGCACGAGCTCACCTCCCGCTTCGACGTGCCGTAGGCGGAGATTTCCTAAGATGCGCCCCGGGTGGGATGAGTATTTCATGCAGATTGCCCGCACGGTGAGCACGCGCGCGACCTGTCCGCGCGCGTCGGTCGGCTGCGTGCTGATGCGCGACCATCGCATCCTCACGACCGGTTACAACGGCGCGCCGCGCGGCGTCGCGCACTGTAGCGAGGTCGGCTGCACGCTGGCCGGCGACCATTGCCTGCGGGCAACGCACGCCGAGGCCAATGCGGTAGTGCAGGGCGCTCTCCACGGAGTCAGTCTGCAACGCGCCACGGCCTATTGCACGCACCAGCCCTGCGTCAACTGCTCGAAGCTGTTAATCAGTGCCGGCGTGACGAGGATCGTCTATGAGGAGGCCTACCCCGATCCGGTTGCGACCGAGCTGCTGGCGGAAGCCGGCGTGGCATTGGTTCAATACGCGGCGCTGGAGGGCGCCCGCGGGTGAGCACTCACACGCTCAACGCGGCGATCGTCTACGTCGCGACCTTCGCGATAGCTGCCGCCGTGACCGCTCTCGCCACGCCGCTGATCGTGCGGCTGGCCGTCCATCTCGGCGTCGTCGACGCTACCGACGGCGACCGCCGCATGCACGATCTGCCGAAACCGCGCGTGGGCGGTATCGCGGTCTTCCTCGGCTTTTCGTTCGCGCTTTTTGCGGTATTGGGCTTCTCGCTCGGCTCGCCGTTCGCGCTTCTGCCGGCGGCGGTCCATGCGACGCAGGCGCAGCAAGTCGACCTGCTCAGCGATCAGTTCGACGCGATTCATCGCCTCGTCGGGCTGCTCTTCGGCGGCCTGCTGATTCTCGGCGTCGGCATTTGGGACGACATCATGCAGATGCGAGCGCGCAACAAGTTCATCGCGCAGGTGGTCGTCGCGTCCATTTCGATGCTCTACGGATTCGTGATTCCCGGAATCACCAATCCGTTCGATCACGATCCGCGCACCAACTGGATCGACTTTCCCCTCTGGGCCGGAATCCCACTGACGCTGGTGTGGTACGTCGGCATGATGAACGCGATCAATTTCTTGGATGGCCTCGACGGCCTGCTCGCCGGCGTGACGGCGATTTCGGGCGTCTTCCTCTTCGTGATCGCGGTCCTGCACGCAAATCCGGTCGTCGCCTTGGTCGTCGCGGCCATGACCGGTGCCGCGCTGGGGTTTCTTCCATATAACTTCAATCCAGCGCGGATCATCTTGGGCGACGCCGGGTCGCTCTTCATCGGTTACGTTTTTGCAACCGTGTCGATCATCGGCGCGAGCAAGACCGCGATCGCCATCAGTTTGGTCGTGCCGCTCCTGGTGCTTGCGCTGCCGGTGCTGGACACCGCCGCCGCGATCGTGCGCCGGGCCAGCAGCGGCAAGCGGATCACCGAAGCCGATCGCGGTCACTTTCACCATCAGCTGATCTTCCGATTCGGACTGAACGTGCGCCAGGCGGTCCTCTTGCTGTATGCGGTCTGCTTCGTGCTCGGTGCGGTGGCATTGGCTTTCTCCGGCGAGTTCACCCACGTCTTCCGCCATACGACTTAGAACATCCGACTAAGAAAAGAATGCAAGAGAAGCTAAAGGTAATGACCGTCTTCGGGACCCGCCCCGATACGATCAAGATGGCGCCGGTCGTGCACGCGTTGCGCGCGCACGACGAGATCGACGACACGGTCTGCGTCACCGCGCAGCACCGAAAGATGCTCGACGACCTGCTGGCGCTCTTCGCGATCGAGCCAGACTACGATCTCGACATCATGACCGAAGATCAAACGCTAACCGAGATCACGACGCGCGTTCTCATCGGCATGGAAACCGCCTTGCAAGACGCGCGACCCGACGTCGTGCTGGTTCACGGGGACACGACCACCAGCTCGGCGGCAGCGCTGGCGGCCTTTTACCAGCAAGTTCCCGTAGGCCACGTCGAGGCGGGCTTGCGCACCAGCGATCGCTGGCTGCCCTATCCCGAAGAGATGAATCGCCGGCTGACCGGCACGATCGCTGCCTATCATTTTTCACCGACGCCGTTGGCGCGCGAGCATCTGCTGCAGGAAAACGTCGCGGCGCGCGATGCGATCGTCACCGGCAACACCGTGATCGACGCCTTTCTCGAGACGGCGGAACGTGAAGACCTGCCACGGCCGCCGCGCTGGTCGGAGCTCGATCCGCGCCGCGCGGTGATTCTCGTTACCGCGCATCGCCGCGAAAATCACGCGCATATGCGCGAGATGTGTGAAGCGATGCGCGCGATCGCCGAGCTTGCTTCGCGCCCGCAAATCTATTGGCCGGTCCATCCTTCCCCGCGCGTCGCCCCGGTCGCCTACGAGCTGCTCGACGGTGTGGAGAGCGTCGTGCTGGTCGATCCGATCGATTACGCCGAGATGGTTGCGGCCGTTAAAGGAGCGACGTTCGTGCTGACCGACTCGGGCGGGCTTCAAGAGGAGGCGCCGTGTTTGGGCAAGCCCGTGCTGGTGATGCGCGAGGAGACCGAACGTCCCGAGGGCCTGGGGGCCGGCACGCTCGAGCTGGTCGGTCACCGCCGCAGGCGCATCTTCGAAGCTGCGCAGCGACTGCTGACGGATCCGGCGGCCTTCGCAAAGATGGCCCAGGCCGACAACCCCTATGGCGACGGTCATGCCGCCGAACGGATCGTCACCTGGCTGCTCGCCCGCCTGCGCGGCGGTCCCTACCCCGAACCATTCGCGGCGCGAGTGCCGACCGAGGCCGCTAGGCCGGCGCGATGAGGCCGCTGCTCCCGGTCCTTGCGGCCGGAGGCACCTTCGCCGGCTCGGCGGTGATCGGGCTCTTCCTCGGGGTTTTGGTAGCCCAGCGAAGCGAAGAGCCGCTCTGGGCAGTCGCAGGATTGATGGCCGGAGCCGCCTTGGGGGCGGTTTGCGCGCTTGCGCTGCTCGTGAGGGCGATGCGATGACCGCTGCAGGCCGTTAGGGCAGGAGA
>JASHXG010000300.1 GCA_030043675.1 Vulcanimicrobiota bacterium | reverse complement strand
GGGCATGCTGCTCGGCGCCTATGCCATCGCCTCGCACCATGCGTTCATCTACATTCGCGGTGAGTTCAAGCGCGGCTACGAGATTTTCTGCGCTGCGCTCGAGCAGGCGCGCCAAGCCGGCTACCTCGGAGCGAATATCCTCGGCAGCGGCTACGATCTCGAGGTGACGGTCCACCGCGGTGCGGGCGCCTATATTTGCGGCGAGGAGACTGCGCTGCTCAACTCGCTAGAGGGAAGACGCGGCGAGCCGCGCCTCAAGCCGCCGTTTCCGGCCGTCGAGGGGCTCTACCGCAAGCCTACCATCGTCAACAACGTCGAGACGCTTGCGTATCTCGTCCCGATACTCCAACGTGGCCCGGAATGGTTTGCATCGGCCGGTACCGAGCGCAGCAAAGGTTATAAGATCGTCTCCGTCTCGGGCCACGTGCAACGTCCCGGCAACTATGAGATGGCCCTTGGAACGAGGGTGGGAGAGATCATCGAGATCGCCGGCGGCTTGCGACCGGGTCGCACCTTGACGGCGATCCAGCCGGGCGGTGGTTCGTCGGCGTGCATCTTCGAAGAAGATCTCGATCTGCCATACGATTACGAATCGATGGCCAAGGCGGGAACGATGCTCGGCTCGGGCGCCTTCCTCGTTTTCGACGACACCACCGACTTCGTAAACGCCGCCTACAATCTCGTCCGTTTCTTTGCACACGAGTCGTGCGGACAATGCACGCCCTGCCGCGAGGGCGGCCAGTGGATGGAACGTGTGCTGGAGCGGCTCGTGCACCATCGCGGCATTGCGGGCGACTATGAAATGCTGATGCGCGTTTCGGGCGCGATTACCGGCTTGAATCTTTGCCCCTTAGGCGACTCGATCGAGCCATTTTTGAAGTCCGTCATGGTGCGCTTCCCCGAAGCCTTCGAGGCGCGCATCGCGGCGGTGGGAGCGCCTGCATGAGCGCGGCATCCCCTCTGCCCGAGCTGGTCAACCTTACGATCGACGGCGTGCCGGTCAGCGTTCCGAAGGGGACGCTGCTGGTCGAAGCCGCCAAAACCGTCAAGCAAGAAATCCCGATCTACTGCTATCACACCAAGCTCGGCCCGGCCGGCCTCTGCCGCATTTGCCTGGTCGAGATCGAGGGCACGCCCAAGCTGCAGATCGCCTGCAACACGACGGTGAGCAACGGAATGGTGGTCCACACCCGCGGCCCGAAGGTCGACGCGGCTCGCGCGACCGTCCTCGAGCTCTTTCTGGTCAATCACCCGCTGGATTGCCCGATCTGCGACAAAGGCGGCGAATGCGACCTGCAAGATTATGCGTTGGCGTACGCGCGCGGGACCTCCGACGTTGCCGATCCCAAGCTGCGCAAGCCCAAGGCCGTTGACCTCGGCCCGACGATCGTGCTCGACGAAGAGCGATGCATCGTCTGTCAGCGCTGCGTGCGCTTCGATGACATCATCGCCGATCAGCGCCAGCTCATCGTCAAGGATCGCGGGGCGCGGGATATCATCGCGACCGCGAGCGGGCAGCCGTACCGCCATAATTTTACCGGCAACGTCACCGAGCTCTGCCCGGTCGGCGCCCTTACTTCGAAGACCTACCGTTTCAAGTCGCGCCCATGGGATCTGGACCGAACGCAGACGACCTGCACGCAATGCGCGGTAGGCTGCCAGCAGTTCGCCGACGTGCGCTATGGGAAGCTGCTGCGCACGATGCTGGTCGAGGAGGACGAGGTTTCGGATGGCTGGCTCTGCGATCGCGGGCGTTACAACATCGGCTTCGGCGAGTCGCCCGAACGCCTGATCCAGCCCCTCTATCGCAAGGACGGAGCCTTCGTCCAGGTCGGCTGGGACGATGCGTTTATCCTCTGGGCGAAGGCAGTTCACGACGCGATCGCGGTACGCGGTGCGTCAAGCGTCGGCGCGATCGGCGGCGGACGGCTGACCAACGAAGAAGCCTTCATGCTGCAGCACCTCTTTCGCGCCGTCGGCGTCCGGAATTTGGATTGGCGCGCCGGCCGGCAACGCCAGGCGACGCCCGGAGCGCGCAGCGCGCCGCTGGCGGCGATCGAACGCGCGCAGGTCATCGTCATTGCCGGCGAGTCGCCCGAGGAGCTCGCTCCGGTGATGTGGCTGCGCGTCCGTAAGGCGGTTTCGCGCGCAGGTGCAAAGCTGATAGAAGGTAGCCCACCGCGGGATGCGCGCGCCGCGGCCGGAGATGCTGCGCGCGTCGCGCTGATTTGGGATGGCGCCGACCTTGCTTTGGGACGCGAGTACGCGCAGGCATTTGCGGATGTTGCCGACCTTTCAACGTATATCGCCGGCGAACAAGGGAACGCGCGCGGGGCCGAGGCCATGGGCATGCTTCCGCGTAGCGGGCCGGGTTACGAGCATGTCGACGCGGGCCGCGATACCTTCGGGATGTTCGAAGACGCGCGCAGCGGCAAGCTGGCCGTTCTCTCCATCCTCGGGGCGAATCCGATGCGCAATGCGCCGGATCCGACTGCGGTCGCCAACGCGCTCGACGCGATATCGTTCATAGTCGTCAGCGAGCTGTTCATGACCGAGACCGCGCGGCACGCCACGCTGGTGCTTCCCGCGAAGAGCGCCTTCGAAAAGAGCGGCACAACGATCGGTCTCGCCGGCGACGTCCTGGCGGTCAACGCGTCCCTCGCAGCGCCCGAGTTCGTCCTCTCCGATTTCGAGCTGCTGCTCGGACTCGCCGAACAGCTCGATGTCGCGATCCCGTCGCTCGAGGAGCTCGATCACGCCGTGATCGGGCATGCCGCGAGAGTGCCGCAAAGTTTTTCCTTCGGAGACGAGCGTTTCGAAAGCGAGCTGAATCTCGCGCCGCGCAACGGGCGCGCGAGCCGAATCCTCTCAGGTGGCGGAACGTGGCTTCACGATCCACGCCTGGCCGGAATGCGGGCGTAGACGATGCCTTGGTGGTTGGAGGTCCTGATCAAATCGGCAATCCTGCTGTTCGTCGTGGTAACGTCGTTCGCGTATGCGATGCTGGTCGAACGCAAGGTACTGGGCTGGATGCAGCTGCGCCCGGGGCCGAACCGCGTCGGTCCTTGGGGTTTGATGCAGCCGGCAGCCGACGCTGCCAAACTCATGTTGAAGGAGGATCTCACGCCCAAGACCGCCGATCCGCTGATTTACAAGCTGGCGCCGTTCATCTCGCTGCTGACGGCCTTTTCCGTCTATGCCGTTATTCCGTTCGGAGCTTCGAGCACCGGTGCTACCTGGGCGATCGGCAACGTCAACGCCGGCATCTTGTTGATTCTCGCAATCGCGTCGATCGGCGTGTACGGCATCTCCTTGGGCGGCTGGGCGTCGGGATCGAAGTATCCGCTTCTCGGCAGCGTACGCTCGACCGCGCAAATGATCAGTTACGAGCTGGCGATGGCACTCTCGTTCGTGGGCGTGCTGATTTTGGCCGGTACGACTTCGCTCGACGGCATCGTGAACGCCCAGCTGCGGTGGTGGTTCGTCGTCCCGCAGTTCTTCGGTTTTCTCATCTACGTCATCACGGCCGTCGCGGAGACGAACCGGGCCCCCTTCGATTTGGTTGAAGCCGAAACGGAGCTCGTCGCCGGCTTCCATACGGAGTATTCCGGCCTGCGCTTCGGCCTGTTTTTTATCGCCGAGTACGTCAACATGCTGACCGTGTCGTGCATCGCAGCGCTGCTGTTCTTCGGCGGATGGAACGCACCGTTCGGGTTGACGATGGTTCCGGGCGTCGTCTGGTTCATCTTGAAGGTCTGCTGCTTCATGTTCTTCTATATCTGGCTGCGCGCGACGCTGCCGCGCCTGCGATACGACCGGCTGATGGCTTTCGGCTGGAAGGTCCTGCTTCCGGTGGCCGTGCTCAATCTCATCGTCACTGCGATCGTCGTGGCGTATCATGGCTAAGGATGGAATGACGCGAAAGCACCTGTTCAACGTCGGAGCGCTCCTGCGCGGATTGTCGATTACGTTTGGTTACATGTTCCGCCGTAAGCCGACGATTCAATATCCGTCGGTGAAGAAGCAGCACGCGCCGCGCTTCCACGGTCTCCACGAGCTGCGCCGCTACGGCGACGGGAAGGAGCGTTGCATCGGCTGCGAGCTCTGCTCGAGCGTCTGTCCGGCCAATGCGATAACGGTCATCGGAGCAGAGAACGCGCCCACGGACCGCCGATCGCCGGGTGAGCGGTACGCCGCCCGCTACGAGATCGACGAGCTGCGCTGCATCTTTTGCGGTATGTGCGAGGAGGCGTGTCCGACCGACGCCATCGTGCTGACCCCGCGTTTCGAAATGGCGGATTATCGGCGCGGCTCCTTCGTCTACGACAAGGATCGGCTGCTCGTGCCGCCTGCGGCCGGAGTCGGTACACCGCCGGACGAACGGCCGGGCGGCATTCCCGGCGATTTAGGCCGCGTCGCCGAGATCAAGTCGACGGTAGACGTCGCGAAGGGCTACTCCGCGACCTGGCGCGGTGAAGTGCTCAAGACGCAGCGCAAGGGTCTTGCGATCATCAAACCGCCGCAGGAAGCGTCGTGATCGCATTTTCGATACTTGGTGCGATCCTGGTTGCAAGCGCCGTCTGGACGATCTCGGCGCGCAAACCCGTCTACAGCGTCGTTGCCCTTTTGGTGAATTTCGCGACCCTGGCCGTTTTCTACGTGACGCTTTCCGCCGAGTTTCTGGCCGTGATCCAGATCATCGTCTACTCCGGCGCGATCCTAGTGCTTTTCGTATTCGTCATCGCGCTCCTGAGCAGCGGCGTCGCGCCGTTTTCGGCCGGACCGAACCGTCTGCCTATGATCTGGCTGCCGGCGGGGATCGTCGTGTTGAGCGCGCTCGTCTTCGTGATCCATGCCATCGCGGCGGCTCCCGCGCCGCCGGCGCCGGCGGCCTCACCAGGTGGACCGGTGGGCGCGCCCGGCGTTTTCGGCAGCGTCGCCGATTTCGGCAAGGCGCTCTTCACGGTACACATCCTGCCCTTCGAAGTGACGGCGCTGATCCTCATGGTCGCCGTGATCGGCGTTATCACGCTCACGAGCGAGCACATCCCCTCGGCCGCGTCGCGCAAGTCGGAAGCGCAGGTCGACCGCGAGATGCGCGAAGCGATCCTGCGCGGCGGCGAGAGATAAGGCACTAGATGCCCGTTCCGATCGTCAACTACGTCGCGCTCGGATCGCTCATGTTTTTCATCGGCGTCATCGGCGTTTTGGTACGGCGCAACCCGTTGATCATCCTGATGAGCATCGAGCTGATGTTCAATGCGGCAAATCTGCTGTTCATCGCGTTTGCGCGCGTCTGGCTGCAGAATGCGGGCCATATCTTTGCCTTTCTCGTGATCACCGTCGCCGCGGCCGAAGCCGCCATCGGCCTCGCGATCGTCGTCACCACGTTCCGCAGCGAAAAGAATGTCGACGTCGACGAAGTGAGGTCGCTGCGAGGATGACGTATCCGCTGTTAATCGCGCTGTGGCTTGCGCCGCTGGCGGCCGCGGTGATCTGTTGGACCTTCGGTCCCCAGCTTCGCACGCGCAGCGGATGGCTGGCTTCGGGTTTCGTCGCGCTCTCCTTCGTGCTGGCGGTCGCCTCGTGGCCGGCCGGAACGCAGAGCACGGGCGGGGCGCTCGGCGCGCATCTGCGCCTCTTTTCGTGGGGACCCGGGTTCGACTTCGGGTTGCTGCTCGATCCGCTCTCGCTGCTGTGGACCTATATCATCACCGGCGTCGGCTTCTTGATCGTTTTTTACTCGATCGGCTACATGGACGGCGATCGCGCCTTTGCGCGGTTCTTCGCCTACATGAGCTTCTTCGTCTTCGCGATGTTGACGCTCGTGCTCTCGGACAACTTCGTGGGGCTGCTCGTGGGCTGGGGTCTGGTGGGCTTGGCTTCGTACTTCCTCATCGGCTTTTGGTTCGACCGGCCTTCGGCGGTTGCGGCGGCGCGTAAAGCCTTCGTG
>JASHXG010000299.1 GCA_030043675.1 Vulcanimicrobiota bacterium | reverse complement strand
TTCAATAACTTTTTCGATACCGGCGACACGCTCGACGGCGACGGCCGTATCAAAATTGCAGCCTCCACCGACGGAGCGCGCCTCACTTCGAGCGGCGATATCGACATCCGCGATTTTCGTTACCGGAATCTTCCGATCGGCAATACGCGTGCGTCGTGGTCGAGCGAGCGCAACGTGCTTACCGGATCGCTCGCGATCGGCGGCAGCGAAGGCGCGTTACGCGCGCACGGCTCGCTGGGCTTGAGGCCGAGCCGCGACTGGCGCTCGACGCTCGAGCATACGCGCTTCGACCTCGGCGCACAGGTCAGCGATCTCGATCTCTCCTTGTGGCTGCCCGCCTTGGGCATGCAGGCAATTCCGATAACCGGACGCGCCTCGGGCGCGGCTACGGTACAGGGGCGCTATCCATTTCTAAACCTCTCGGGCAATGCCGGCATCACCGATGGTACGCTCGGCCCGCTGAGCCTCGAGAACGCGCAGCTTGCGGTGCATTCGGTGCGCGGGCGGATTCAGATCGATCACGCCGAGATGACGACGCCCGACCTCGCGGCGACGGCGAGCGGATCGCTCGGGCTGGGCGCCAATGCTCCGCTCGACGTGCAAGTGCACGCATCGACCGATCGGCTCGAACAACTGATTTACGCGATCTCGCGCACGCGATTCCCGGTCAGCGGCTCGTTCGAATCGACGTTGCAAGTCGGCGGCACCTTCCGCGAGCCGACGTTTCTTGCCGGATTTGACGCCACCGGCGTCGAGACGCACGGCTTCTCGATTCCGACGCTCTTCGGCGAGCTGCGCCTGCACGGACAAAGCCTCGTCCTCTCCGACGCGGGGGCGACGTTCGCGCACGGAGAGGCCACGTTGGCAGGCTCGCTACCGCTGCAGCTCTCGCCGCTGCGTCTGGCCGCACCGGACCAGCCGATCAGCTTCGACCTCGACGTGGTCGATCTCAATCCGACGATCTTTGCCGAGCTGCTCGGCAACAACACCAAACTGGGCGGACTCATCAACGGTCACGTCGGCCTCTCCGGCACCGTTCGCCAGCCGGTCATCGTCGGATACGCAGCGCTCACCAACGGCTCGTACGTGAGCGATCTCGAGCGCGTCGGGATCACGCAGACCGTCGCCTCGCTCTCCTTCAATCACACCTCGGCTTCGATCGACCGATTTTCGGCGCGCCTCGGGAGCGGCACCGTGCAAGCTTCGGGACGCATCGAGTTCCCGGCCGGATTCACTGCCAGCGCGCCGTCGCTGAACTTCAACGGCGTCGCGCACGGGGCGCAGCTCGACCTCCCGGCCTTCGGCAGCGGCACGATCGACGCGAAGATTGCGCTGACGAAAGAACCGAGCGCCGACGCGCTGCTCGCAGGCAACGTCACGCTGAGCCACGCGACGCTGCCCTTCCTCTCGTTCCTCAAAGCTGCGCAACAGGGCGGCGGGGGATTGCCGCCCTTGCCGCTCGCCTTCGATCTTCATGTGGCGGCCGGCAAAAACGTTCGCGTGCGCGGCAGCGGCTTCGGCGCCGGCCTGGACATCGGGGCGGCCGGTTCGGTGCATCTGGCGGGCACGCTGGCGGCACCGACGCTTTCGGGGACCATCAAATCGACCGGCGGGACCTTGACCTACTTCGACCGCGCCTTTCGTGTCACCGAGGGAAGCGTGGCCTTCAATCCGGCCAACGGCGTGGTGCCCACGCTCCACGCGGTCGCGACCACAACCGTGGTGAACCCCGATCCCGATCGCGCACGCAATCCCTACGGGTCGTTGAACGTAACGATCAACGTGGACGGGCCGATTCAGTCACCGAGGGTCGGCTTCTCATCGACTCCGTCGGGCTACACCACCGATCAGATCATCGGGCTGATCGCGCCGTTCGGCGGTTTCCTCAACGGCATCGCCTTCAGCCGGCAATCGATGCTGCAGGTGCAGTCCCCGCTCGGGATTACGCCGCTGGGGCTGGTCTCGCCGATTCCCAACGTGAACGTGCCGACTCCCGCCAGCTCGATTTCGGTTGGGCAGGAGGCCTTCAACGTGCTGAACGCTCAGTTCACGGCCGGTCTGCTCTCGCCGTTCGAGAGCGCTCTCGGACAGGGTCTTGGCCTCACTAGTGTCAATCTAACGCTCGGTTACTACGGCAACGTCGGAATCACCGCGACGCGGCTGCTCGGCAGTTCGGTCAGCGCCGTCTACGCGGTCACCTTCGGCATCCCGCAGATTCAGTCGTTCGGACTGCAGGTGCGGGCCAGCGAGACGACCTCGGCAACGTTGAGCTTCTACATAAGAAGCGGCCCGATCACTCTGGTAACGGTGCCGGGTTTACCGCTTGGCTATAGCTCGGGTTACCTGATGGGGCAGCCGCTGGTTGGGAACAGCGGCTTTAGCCTTCTCGGCGAGCGCTCTTTTTGGTAAACGCTTGTGATATTCATTAGACGCACGCTAGACGAACGCTCAGGCTCGCGCCGTGCGCAAGGACCCCGGGTGGACTGGGGGGAACACGCGGACCCGGGTCGCACGAGGAGCGCGTGCACCGCTCGACCCGCGCTGACGCCATCAGCGCGTCTTGGGAAATTGAGGACGACTTTTTTCGTATGATTCTTGACCTTCGGCGGCGCGTGCGCGCACTGAAAAAGGGCGCGGGCGTTCTGCTGGCCATGCTTATGGTCGTCGCGCCGGAAATCGCGCCTGCGGCGACGGCTCCGAAGATCGTCTCGGTCGACGTGACCGGGAACTTGCACGTGCCTACGCAGACGATCATGGGCGTCGTCGCCGCACGTCCGGGCCAGCCTTACGATCCAAAGGTCGTGCAGGACGATCTGGCTCGCATCAACGCGCTCGGCTACTTCGCCGACATCGCGCCGCCGCTGGTGCGCGCTCGCCCGGGTGGGGTTGCGATCACCTACCGGGTGGTGGAGAACCCGGTCATTACCAAAATTCTCTTCACCGGCAACGATAAGGTCCCCAGCGACACGCTTTCGGCGCTGATGGACCTTTCCGTCGGCCAGGTCTTCAACACCAACACGTTTCGCCAGGACGTGCTGAAGATCAACAACTACTACGAGCGCATCGGCTACGGCGGCCAGGTGCCCTCCCACGTCAGGGACATCTCGTGGCAGAACGGCGTGCTCACGCTGGTGATTCAAGAGGGTCTGACCGTCAAGAACATCATCATCGGCGGCGATCCGCTGCTGCCGCCGCAGATCATCTTGCCGTCCCTGACGCTCAAAGTAGGAAGCGTCTACTCCGATACGATTCGTGACGCGGACTATAAGGCGCTCCAGAAACTCTACGAAGACAAGTTTCACCTCGAGGTCGGAAACTTCGAAGGCGGCATCGATCCGTCGTCGATCGACCTGAAGAACTACACGGCCGACGTCAAGTACAACATTTACGTGGCACGGGTCGCCCTGGTCGAGATCACCGGCAACACCCGCACCAAGGACCAAGTGATCCGCCGCGAGCTGCGCGTGCGCCCCGGCATGGTGCT
>JASHXG010000298.1 GCA_030043675.1 Vulcanimicrobiota bacterium | reverse complement strand
CGCGAAGATCGCCTCGCGACCCTCATACTCTCCCGCCAGAACTCCCGTGGGTTCGGCGCGCCACACGGCGTTGGCGTCAAAGAGTTCGCTTAAAGTTGCGATATCCGAAGCGGCAAATGCCTCGAATCCTCTACGAATGCGCTCGATATTGTCAAGCTCGACTTGTGTGGAAGTCATCGATCATCTCCTCGTGAAGTAGCCCGGCAGCATTCTTCAAATCTGATGCCACCCCTTGGCTTCAGTCGTCGATGACGGGTCCGCCGTCGGGGATGGCGCGCACGATTTCGTGCGCGAGCGCGTTAGGGTCGCCCTCTGAGAGTTGAACCGCGATTCGAGGAAAGCGTTCGCCGCGAGTTTCGACCACCAGGCAATCACCTTCCCCGACGTCGACGAAGATAAGGCCTTGGGGATCTGCGAAGACTCCGATCGATTTCCGAAGCCCCGATTTGGCGCCCTTGCGATTATGCTCGAGCTCCAAGTCCTCGAGATCGCTCACGTAGGCGTTCGTTACATGCGATAACGGAATGTGGAACGAGCCATGGAACGCGAGGACGGAGTCTAAGAGCGACAGATCGATGTTCAAGACACCTCTGTCGATGGTGACCTTAGCCATGGCTCCCCTCGTTTATCGGTACGCGAGGGCCGATCAGCGACCCCCCAGCGACATCATACCGAAACCAACGAGCCAAAGCGCGCATGCGGCAATGACGAGCCAGGCGCCGGTCTGGACGTAGGCCCCGATGAACTCCACCGACCCGACCGCGAAAAGGAAATCCAAAGCAACGTGTCTAGGCTGCGTCATACTTATAGTATCGGCAGCGGGCGACCTAGCGCATAGCGAGGCGCTTGCCGGAAGGCTGCCCTGCGACGAAAGGCGCTAAACGCTGGCTTGCTTTGGCCGATAACGTAACAGTCGGCGTGTTCACCTTTCACTGCCGGCAGGGGCCCTGGGGAGCGGAACAGCCCAGGGCCTTTTAGCTCGGACTCCAAGGCACCTCTGGCCCCGGATGGCGCCGGCTTAGTCGGGCTGGAGGCCCGGCTTGTCATCGATGCCGTCGCCGGAGCTGCCGCCCCCATCGTCGTCGGAGCCGTCGTCCGGGCCGGCATACGGTCCGGTGGAGCCGACGGGGGTGCCAACCGGGTCGTCGACGCCGTCTTGCGATGTGGTCTGAAAGCCGGTGCTGACCGGTTCGGTGAGGAGACCGTCCAAGTCACCATAAACGGAGTCGGGCGGCGCCGTATCAACGACGTCGCCATCGCCATCATCGCTCGCCCAAGCGCCGTACGCAGCGATGCACCCCGCGTCAGCGAGGAGATTTGCACCGCCTTCCACCGCGGCCAGGCCACAGGCGATACCGGTATCGATCGTTCCGAGCCACGATCCCAGCGCGGACTTCCGTTGTCCATCTCTCGCGGGACCGGGAAGTCCAGGTCCGGCTGAACCGTCGGAGCCCGACGCCCGGTACTGTTTAAGCTCGTTCGTGATCAGGGTCAACGCGGACAATTGCGTGGGCGTCAACGTCGAGGGAGTCTGGCTCGATCCCATTTGCGTAACGGTAATGCCCGTTACTTTCTTCGTGCTGCCGTTGACAACGGGATCGAAGACGAACCCGATAATAGTGCCCCCCTGTGCGTTGAGCTCTTCCATATCGAGATCATCATTGACGCGGGAGACACGGATTGCGGCCACGCCGGCGGCCTTACTAGCCGCGAGTGCCGTCGGAAAGAGAATTGTGGTCGGCGACGCTACTGGTGTGAGCACCGGCTGTGATGGAGCCATCACCACGGTCGCGCCGGTCGCGATGTTCGAGTTTTGCATGTTAACCTCCAAATGCTGAGTTAGGCCACAATCTTAGGGTGCCGACCGGCGCCACCCCAACGGTAGGATTGCCCAGTTTGGTCTGCTGCGCCGCCTATTTTCGAGCTTGCGATCAGAGGCTTTTTCGGAGGCCGGCTGCCAGTGTTCGCGAAGAGCTTTTGGCTTATGAACGACGCAACGCGGCTGGTGGCTGCCCTTAATGCGCTCACGAAGTCGCCGCAGTTCTCGAATACCAAAGCGCGCGCCGCAGCCCGCCAGGAACCGGCTGTAAACTGGCCCGCGACGAAACTATTGAATGAGGAGTTTAATCCGGAGGTTGATGGCTGCGAATCGTTCGTCATGAACGACGGCAGCGCGTGCGCGTGGGTGCCCGGGCAATTTCGCTACGTCGCGCGGCCGCGACCGTAAACGCTCTGCGAGGCAAGCGTTTGGCAGCTTATCGACGACTTGGGCGATTGCTCTTTGCCGCTAAGACGGCGGTCTTTCGAACCGTTCCGCTGATACGCGACCCACGCCGATGCCGCGTTGGTTCGCAGCGGTAAGCTGGCTGCTCAGCGCGGGGTCTTTGACACGGCGGTTGTCTTGGCGTGCGCCTCATCAGCGGCGCGACGCCACGACGTCGCTTCGATCGGCGTCAGCATATGCTGCAACCCGCTTACGACCGTGATCGGCACGCCGTTATAAAAAGACATTCTCTTTCTGTTCCTCCTTTGGCTACGACACCACATCTACGGTC
>JASHXG010000297.1 GCA_030043675.1 Vulcanimicrobiota bacterium | reverse complement strand
TATGAGTTGAAGTCGCGCGGTTCGATGCCGTGGTCGATCAGATATCGGCCGGCCGGGCTGCTCTTGCCGATGCTTCCGGCGGGCGAGATGTGGTCCGTCGTGACCGAATCGCCGAGCACCGCGAGCGCGCGCGCGCCACGGATGTCCGTCAGCGGCGCCGGCTGCGCCGGCATGCCGTCGAAGTACGGCGGCTGCTTGACGTATTCCGATCTCGGATCCCAGGCGTACCGCTCGCTCGCGACGGCGTTTAGGTTCGTCCAGTTTTCGTCGCCTTTGAAGACGTCGGAGTACTCACGCCTGAACATCTCTTGGTTGATGCAGCGCGCGATGGTGGCGGCAATTTCCTCGTCGCTGGGCCAGATGTCTTTGAGATAAACCGGCTTGCCGCCGGTGCCGATGCCCAGCGGCTCGGTGGTGAGATCGACGTCCATCTGCCCGGCCAGCGCATAGGCGACCACGAGCGGCGGCGAGGCTAGATAGTTTGCGCGAACCTGGGGATGGATGCGGCCCTCGAAGTTGCGGTTGCCCGAAAGCACCGCTGCGACGATCAGGTCCTCGTCGGCGACCGTTTCGGCGATGTCGCTGGGCAGCGGTCCGGAGTTGCCGATGCAGGTCGTGCAGCCGTACCCGATGAGATTGAAGCCGAGCCGGTCGAGATAGGTCTGTAAGCCGGCCGCAGCAAGATAATCCGTGACCACCTTCGAGCCCGGCGCGAGCGACGTCTTGACCCACGGCTGTGTCCGCAGGCCGCGCTCGACCGCGTTGCGCGCGAGGAGGCCGGCGCCGATGAGCACCGAGGGATTCGAGGTATTCGTGCAGCTCGTGATCGCGGCAATCACCACCGCTCCGTCGTAGAGGTCGGTCGCAGTCTGTGCGATCGTTGCGGTTCCACCGCCGCCTTCGTCCTCGAAGCGCGAGACCGCGCCGTTGTTGCGTTGGCGTGCGGCCACCCAGTCCTGCAGCGCTACATTGAACGATCGCTTCACGTCGTGCAGCGGTACGCGGTCCTGCGGACGGCGCGGCCCGGCTAAGCTCGGCTCGACGCTCGCGAGATCGAGCGCCAGCGTCTCCGTAAACTCGGGCTCAGGCGTCTCATCGGTGCGAAAGAGCTGCTGCGCTTTGGCGTAGGCTTCGACCAGCGCGATCTGCTCGCGCGGGCGCCCGGTCAAGCGGAGATAGTCGAGCGTTCGATCGTCGACCGGAAAGATCGCCACGGTCGAGCCGAACTCGGGCGACATATTGCTGATCGTCGTGCGATCGACGACGGGCAGCGCCGAAAGTCCCGGCCCGAAGAACTCGACGAACTTTCCGACGACGCCCTTCTTGCGGAGCATCTCCGCGACGGTGAGCACCAGATCGGTCGCGGTGACCCCTTCGCGAAGGCGCCCTTCCACGCGAAAGCCGATCACCTCGGGAATCAGCATCGAGACCGGCTGGCCGAGCATCGCCGCCTCGGCTTCGATGCCGCCGACGCCCCACGCGAGAACGCCGAGGCCGTTGACCATCGTGGTGTGCGAATCGGTGCCCACCGCGGTATCGGGATAGGCAAGGTCGCCGCCGCCGGGCGGCGGGAAGACGACGCGCGCGAGATACTCGATGTTCACTTGGTGCACGATTCCGGTGCCGGGCGGCACGACGCGGAACCCCGACAGCGCCTCTTGGCCCCACTTCAAAAAGGCGTAGCGCTCGCGGTTGCGCTCGAACTCCAGGTCGGTGTTCTTGGCGAGCGCATCGTTGGAACCGAAGTAGTCCGCCTGCACCGAGTGATCGATCACGAGCTCCACCGGCTGCAGCGGATTGATCGCCTTGGGATCGCCTCCCATCGAGGCCATCGCATCGCGCATCGCCGCGAGGTCGACGACGCACGGAACGCCGGTGAAATCCTGCAGCAGCACGCGCGCCGGAGTGAACTGGATCTCTCGCTCGACGCGATTGCGCGAGCTCCAGCGCGCGAGGGCTTCGATGTCGTCGCGCGTGACCGTGTGTCCGTCTTCGCAGCGTAAGAGATTCTCGAGCAGGATCTTCAGCGAGAACGGCAGACGCGCGAGCGTCGTCAGGCCGGCCCGTTCGACCGCGTCGAGACGAAAATACTTGTAGGTCCGATCGGCGGCGCGCAACTCATCGAGCGCTTTGAAGCTATCCGGATGTTGATTCATCGGATAGTCGTACTTTCGGATCGCCGTCGGCGTAGCCTTCGATGCGCAGGGCCGCCTCGCCGGTCAGCAGGCTCCAGAGCGGCTCAGCGACGAGCGCGAGACGCCACGGCTGCAACGCGAGCGACGCTCCGAACGCGGTGCGATCGGCGGGGAGCTCGCGCGCAATGCGCTCCAGCGCCGCCCGCGGGACGAGCAGGCTCGGGGGCAGGTCGGCTTCGCGCGCGATCTCCGCGACCTCGGCGCCGAGCAGCGCGACCAGCGTTTCGCGCGCCGGTGCCGATGGCCGCTGCGGCCGTTGCGGGAGATCCGCTTCGTCCATCGTCAGACCACGGCCGACTGCCTCCAGGATCGCCGGCCCGAGCTGCCGTTTCATGCCGGCGTCGAGGCGCCGCAGCTGCCCGAGATCGTCGAGATGGGTGGGTTTGAGCACGGCCAATCCGGCGATCACGTCGTCGGGGAGAACGTATCGCACCGGGAGATCGCGCTCGCGAGCGACGCGATCGCGCAGCTTGACCAGTTCGTTCAGAATGCCGAGTTCGCGACGGCTCATCCGCGTCGCACCCGAGATCCGCATGTAGGCGCGTCGCTCGTCCATGCGATAGCGCTCGACATCGCCCAGCTCTGCACATTCCTCGTAGACCCATTCGTAACGGCCGCGCTGCTCCAAACGCGCGCGCAGCGTGTCGTAAATCGGCAGCAGATGCGCCACGTCGTCCACGAGATACTCGATCTGTTTGGAGGAGAATGGCCGCGCCGACCAGTCACTAACCGTCTGCGACTTCGCGAGCTTGACGCCGCGCAGGTCGCGAACGAGATCGGCCAGCGAAATCTGCATTCCGTATCCGAGAAATGCCGCGGCAATCTGCGTGTCGAAAACTCGCGGAGGAACCAGATCGAAGCGATCCGCGAAGATCTTCAGATCCGATGAGAGCGCGTGGCCGGCCACGGTGGTTTCGGTCAACGCCAACGCTAACGGGCGCAAATCCGGCACGGCCAGCGCATCGACGATCGCCGCGCCGTCGTCGAAGGCGAGTTGGACCACCATCAAACGCGGCGCGTAGGTGCGCTCGGTGTGAAACTCGGTATCGATCGCCACCCGCGCGGCAGCGCGCACCCGCGCGCAGAGCGCGTCCAGCGCGCGCCGGTCCTCGATGATCGGCGGCGCGGTCACGGGGGCGGGGTCCGCAGGTGATGGAAGCGGAAATGCAGGCAGCGGTGCGTCTCGCAGTAGTGACGCGCGTAGTGGCGGGCGCGCGATTCGTAGCCGTGGACCAGAACGGTGACGCGATCGCCGAAGATCGTGAGCAACGCACAGAGGGGGATGGCGATGGCGCACATCGTCCAAACGTGGACCCAAATCGGGACGCGAAAAGTCGCGGCGGTCGCCGTCGCGACCGTTCCTCCAAAGCCGGGAATGACGCGTACTGCCAACAAGAAGGCGGGCGAGCCGACCGGAAAGCGCCGCACCCAGGCCGGCAGGCGCGCTAAAT
>JASHXG010000296.1 GCA_030043675.1 Vulcanimicrobiota bacterium | reverse complement strand
GTTATCGAAGCTGCGGTTCTCCTGCACGATATAGACGATGTGCTTGATCTTGCCGGCGCCGGTCGAGTTCAGCGACGTCAAGACCGTGCGGCTCTGCATCGCGGGTAACGATTGCGATCCCAGCGAGCAACCGGCGAGCATCGCCAGCGCCGCGCAAGCGCTCAGACAGCGGCCCGGAAGTGACGGCGTCATACACGGAGGCCGCTACGGCGCGATCGCGATGGCAGAGGGACCGTCGATGCCGTTCGTGATGGAACGCAACGGCACGCTGCTGCTTGCTCCATAGACCGAGACCGAGCTCGGACAGCTGTTTGCGACGTACAGCAAGCTTGACGCGCTTAACGCCATCGTGGTCGGGCACGCCACGCCCTGTAGAATTTTACGTTCGAGCGAGCGGGTCTGCTCCGAGTAAACCGTGACGCTGTTGCTAGCGAAGTTCAGGACGTACAGCTCGCCCGAGGAGCTGGAGATAAGCGCGAGCGGCTGATGCACGCCGTTGTGGATCAGCTCGGGGGTGCCTCTCTTGCCGGGTTCATAGATCGAGACGTAATTGCCGTGCTGATTGGCCACGTACAGGTCGTCGGCGCTATCGACAGCGAGCCCGCTGGGCCGCGAAATCTCGGTTTTAATCGTGTTCCGCGGCGATGCTTTGCCCGGCGAATAGATCGTAACGGTATTGCCGCCCCAGTTTCCGACGTAGAGATTCCCCGCCGCGTCGAAGGCGAGCGATTCGGGGCGGTTGACTCCTTTTGAAATCGATTGGAGCACCTGCGTCGATCCGCGCGCGTAGACGCTCACCGTGCTTCCGCCGTAGTTCGCGACGTAGAGCTTTCCGTCTGGGCCGATTGCCATGGCGTAGGGCCCAAGCAGACCCTCGGTGATCGTGCGCACGGGCGAGGTGCCGCCCGGTGAATAGACCGAAATGGTGCTGTTGAAGCTGCCGTTCGGCGTTCCAAAGTTGCCGACGTACAAGTTGCCGGATTTATCGAAGACCAGCGAGTTGGGATAGGCGATTCCATCGGAGATCGTCCGAAGCTCAGGCTTCCCGCCGGCCGCGTAGAGCGTCACGGTGCTGGCGTAATAGTTCGCAACCGCGATCTTTCCCGCCGTGGCAGGAACGACCGAACTCTCGTGGCGCGCGACATCGAACGACCCGCTCGACGGGACGACGGCGTTGTTCCCGGCAGAGCAAGCGGCGAGGAGCAAAGCAACCAACGATCCTCGACAAAGAAGACCGCAACGCGGCATTCTGATTTCCTTCCCCGTCGCGAAGACGGACGATCGACGCGGATTTCCGCCAAACTTCGAGTTGGAAACGCCGATGCCTTCGGCTCTAGCGCCGCTAATGAGCGTCGTTCGGCCCGTAGACGGCAGCAACCGGATCCGAAAGGCCGTATGCCTTGCCCGCGAGCGTCGCGAGCGCTCCGCCGGTCGCGTAGTCAACCACGTACACCGCGGCCTCGTCGACCGACGCCACGAAAGCGAGCCGGTTATCTTTGTTGATCGTGACGTGGAAGGGTGCGTAGCCGGATTGGAGGACGCGCGTCACGCTGGTGTACGGGGGAGCGATGACGTCTACCGCTTGCCCGAGTTGGTCGCAGACGAGAAGGTTATCGTGCCGATCGATCGCCATGCCGCCGGCCGACTCGAGCGTTACTCCGAGCGGCGTGGCGGTGCATCCGCTCAGTCCGCCGGTGTACTCGACGATGGAGGATCCGAAATCGACAAAGACGTCGCCACTCTGGTCGACGGCCACTCCCTCCACCTCGCCCGGAGAACACTGGTAGAGCTGCGTGTTGCTCTTCTGCGCGTACTCGGCGACAAACCCGCCTAGGTAGTCGGCTTCGTAGACGTTTCCGTGGCCGTCGACGGTTACATCCACGGGATCCGTCATGCCCGCGCTGTACGTGAACTTCGGCTTCGTCCCATGCGGCGCGTACTCGACAATGTTCACGTCCTCGAAGTTGGCGACGTAGAAGTTGCCGTGCCTGTCGATGAAGGCACCGTCCGGACCGTAGATACCGTTGGTCAGTGTGTCGACGTCTGCGTAGCTCTTGTTTTTTAACAGGACGACGTCATCGTTTCCGATGTCGGAGACGTACAAGTCTCGCAGACCCTTGTACCGTATTCGTTGGGGCTTGACCTTAGCCCGAGCCGAGCCGAGATGCACGTGCGAGAGCAAAGCCGGCGCCAGGCCGGAGCGTGCGATCTCCGAGAGCGGCGGGGATTGGGAGGGGGTTGCGCCGCCCGAGCACGCCGCGAGCACGCAGGCTGCGGCGGTCATCACGAAGACTCCCACGAACGCATTCACGTCCCGACAAATGTATCGATGCCGCACCCTCGGTTCCTTCCCCACGCCCTAAAGCAGCGGCGAAACGGCACGCAGGGGCACGTGGGCGAGCAAGCTAAGCATTCGTGCGACGTCTAGAAGGAGCAGCATGCGAGTACTTCCGCTAATCTTCGCAGGTGCGACGCTGATCGCGTGGTCGATACCGGCCCGTCTGCCGGCGCAAGTGGAGGCGACGCCAATCCCGGCACCGGCCAAGCCGGATTTCTCCGCGTTTCGTTTTCTCATCGGAACGTGGACGTGCAGCACGTTGAGTTCGCGCCGTCCGGCGCCCTTCCAAACGATCGTCACCTATCGGTTCGACTCGACCGGCTACTGGATCGACCAACGCTCGGTCATCGCGCCACTTTCCTGGATGACGAGCACGCTAACGATCCTCGACCGGATCACCTACGATCCCGCGACCAATCGATGGATCGACGTCTCGTCCGGCGACCTTGGCACCTACGGGCTCTCCGTCTCGAGCGGTTGGCGGGGGGATCAAATCGCGTGGCACGACCTCTCGTTTGCGCCGTCGGCAGACATCGGCAGTCAAACCGACACGACGATGACGAGGACGAGCGACACGAAGACGATTTCGGTGCAAGCGCTCACTGAGGCGAAAACCGGGCGTAGCGTCAGCGTAAAGACAACCTGCGCTAAAAGCTAGAACGTGCCGGCATCCGGCGTTTCGATGCCGCCGTCAACGAGCGAGCCGCCCAGCTCAACCTCATGCGCGGTGACGCCGACGTTAACGCCGCGGCCCTGTGCAGCGAGGGTCGTCGTAATCGTGCCCCCGGCGCCATTTTGCACCGTGACGCAGAGCGAGCCGTTTTGATTGTACGAGACCGTCTGGCCGTTGCCCAGCTGCAGCGTCTGTCCCGCGGCGATCGAGACCGGTTGGCCGTCGTTGGAGATCGAAGGCTGGCCGCTGTTGTTGAGGCCGATCGTCGTCGCGCCGTTGTTCAACGCAATCGTCGCCGACTGGTTCCAGGTGACGCCGTGCGTGTTAGGCGGCGTAGCCTGCGTCGAGATCTGAAATCCGCCCGGAATCGAGTTGGAGCTAAGCAGATTCGGCTGTGAGGCCATGCTCGTCCAGCGGCTTCCATCAAATGAAAGATGCGGATCGCCCGTGCTCGATGCCGTGGCGTTTGCAAAGAAACGCTCGTTGCCGCCGCCGTAGCCCATCATGGACTGCAGCATCTGCATCATCTGCGTCAGCACGCTCATGAGCGATCCGAACATGCCCTGCATCGTGCCAGGCGAACCGTCGAGGCTGCCGGGTGGAAGGAAACGCGAGATGTTGTCGCCTGCGGCGGTCGACGCGGCCGAGCCTGAAAGCATGCCCTCGTCAAGCACGCCCTCCCCGTCGAGCGTTCCGTTGAGGGACGGGGCCGAGTTAGCGCTGAGCGAGCCCTCCAGCGGCTGAACGTACATAGTGAATCTCCGTGAAAAGAGTCGCTCTTCGATCACGACACAGGGGCAGCACGACAAGGGGTGCGCGCGCTTCGAGGAAAACCGCCTTACGCATGAGCGATACCCAACTGACCGCGATTCTCCGCCTCGAAGACCGCCTGGGGGCGCTCAAGGAGCGTCTTTGACTATGCGGGCACGCTCCGCCGAATAAGCGAGCTGGACGAGCGCTCGCGGACCGAGACCTTCTGGAACGATCCCGATCGCGCGCAGCACGTGATGAAGGAGCTGACCGAGCTGCGCGATCGGAACGCATCGATCGACGACGTGGCGCGATCGTTGGCCGAGGCGCGTGAGATGCTCGAGCTTTTCGACGACGACGCCGCCGCCGAGCGCGACGTCGATCGGAGCATCACAGCCGCGACCCAATCGATCGAGACCCTCGAAATGGCGGCCAGCTTCAGCGGCGAGTTCGATGCTCACAACGCGATCGTAAGCATTTTTGCGGGCGCCGGCGGGGTCGATGCCGCCGACTGGACGCAGATGCTGGCGCGCATGTATCTGCGCTGGGCCGAATCGAAGGGGTTCTCGACCCAGGTCGTGGACGAGTCGCCGGCCGAGGAAGCGGGGCTGAAATCGATTACGTTTTTCGTACGCGGGCGCAACGCATACGGGATGCTGGAAAGCGAACGAGGGGTCCACCGCCTGGTGCGGCTCTCACCGTTTGACGCGGCGCATCGCCGCCACACGTCGTTCGCCGCCGTCGACGTCATCCCCGAGGTAGAAGCGGCGGAGACCGACGTCGAGATCAAGCCCGACGATCTTCGCGTCGAGACGTTCAAATCGGGCGGCGCCGGCGGTCAGTACGTCAACAAAACCGAATCGGCGGTCCGCGTCGTACACGTGCCGACGGGCTTGGTCGTCGTCTCGCAGCAGGAGCGTTCGCAGGCGCAGAACCGCGACGTGGCGCTCAACATTCTGCGCGCGAAGCTCGCGGCGCTCGCGGCCGAGGAACACGATCGCAGGCTTGCCGGCTTGCGAGGTGAGCGCCAAGCCAACGAGTGGGGATCCCAGATCCGCTCGTACGTCTTGCAGCCCTATCAACTCGTCAAGGATCATCGCACCGGCGTTGAGACGGGCAACGTCGCCGAAGTGCTCGGCGGCGGGATCGACGCCTTCATCTGGCCCTACTTACAGCAACGCCGCGCTTCAGCGTGAAAGACAAGCTGCTCTGGCTCGGGTGCCTCGTCTACGCGGCGCTCTTTACGTGGCTAGGCGCGATCAAATACGCGGCGCATCGGAATCTGATCGACTTCGGAATCTTCGCGCAGACCGTCGCCAGCGCATTTGGATGTTTTTGCAACCCGATCGAAGGAAGCCACTGGGCTTTCCACTTCTCGCCGATCCTCTATCTGTCCGGATTCACCGTAGCGCTGGTGCGCTCGCCTATCGCGTTGATCGCGCTGCAAGCGGTCGCCGGTGCGCTGGTTGCGCCGCCGATCTACGGTTTGGTCCGAGCTCGCAGCGGCATCGAAGTCGCGCGCCTCGCGGCGTTGATCGTGTGGCTCTATCCGCCCTTGGCCGGGCTGATCTTTGGGGACTTTCACGAGAATGGTTTCGCGCCCGCCGCGGTCGCGTGGACGCTCTATGCCTTCGATGCCGGAGCGATGGGTTGGACGATCATCTTGGCGCTGGTTACGCTGGCGGTGAAGGAAGATCAGGCAATCTTCCTCGCGATCGCCGGCGGCCTAGGGGCGTGGCGTTTTCGCGGCACGTCGCGCGGCCGCGTCGCCATAGGCGTTTTCACGGTCAGCATTGCGATCCTGGCGGTGTTCTTCCTCGGCATCCGGCCGCACGCTGCCGCCGCTGCGACGTGGCAACCGGTGCGCTTCTACGCATGGACTCTGACCGACCTACGCTCGCTGCCGGGCACGCTCCTCGCGCGTCTAGGATTCTTGCTGCTCATCTTTGCGCCGTTGCTCTTCCTGCCGCTGCGCTCTCGCATGATGGTGCTCGCGGTCGCGCCGCTCGGGGAGGTGCTGCTCTCCCGGATGCCGACGGCTTTTACCGTCGGCGCGCACTACGCCGGAGCTTGGATTGGTTACGTGCTGGTGGCGTTCGCCTTCGCCGTGCGGCGCCTGCAATCGCCGGCGGTCCGTTATGCGTTGGCCGCGTGTCTCGTGCTATGCATTCTCGAGTTAACGGTCGCCGATCCGCTCCATCCCGGATTGAATTTGCGTCCCGTCGCAGCGCGTGACGTCGCACTCGACAGATTTCTCGCAGCGCTTCCTGCCGGCTTAAGCATCGCTACGCAAGAAGAGGCCTACACGCATCTGGCGCTTGCCGATCCGTACGCGCGTCTCTTGCCCGAATCGCCGGCGGCGGAGACGCAGGCCTGCTTCGTTCTCGTAGACCGCGATTTTCCCGAGTCGGCGCGCCTGGAAGAGTACGGCGATGCCTTCAGGCAGCTCGTTAGCGAGGGCCGGTACGTATTGGTCGCGCGGCGCGACGCCATCGAGCTCTATCGGCGTATTGGGCCGTGCCGATAGCTCAGTCGTCGTCGGGATCCTGCATCGAAATCGGCTGCTTCAGGAAGTAGCTGGGCGGCAAGGGTGCTGGAATCGGGCGAAAGCGATGCGGAGGGCCCGAGAAGTCGAAGCAGTCCGAGAGGTCGTCCGAGCGCACGTCGGTCGTGCCAAGCGAGCCCAGTCCAAACGTCTCCTCGACGAACTTGAGGATGCTGCCGAATTCGTGTTGCCGGTGCGATACGAAGTGACGCTTCGCGTAAGGTGACACCACGATCAAGGGCACGCGGAAACCAAGCTCGTATGAGTTATACTCGATCGGAGGCACGTGGTCGTACCATCCGCCCCAGTCATCCCACGTGATGAAGATGGCGGTGTCGTTCCAGTATGGGCTCTCGCCCACCGCATTGACCACCGATGCAACCCACGACGGACCTGAACCATCGGTGACGCCCGAGTGATCGGAAGCTTTTGCAGTCGGAGTCACCCAGACTACATTCGCCAACCGGCCATGGGCGATGTCCCTGAGTACCCGCCCCGGCGGCGCGACAACGTCCTCGAAAAACTCCGGGCTCTTTCGCAACTGCAAAATAGCATCCGGGCCATGCCAAGTGCCGGCGCCTAGGTGCGCCTGATAATAGTGCCAGCTCAAGCCGTGCGCTTCGAGCAGCTGCGGCAGAGAGATCCGGCTGAAACAGGGAAAGACTCGCTGGTCCTCGTTTCCGGCCAGGTTGATGACGGCAACCGTGGAGTCGGGCGGCGAATCGCAGCCGCCGGCGTTCCTGTCCTTCCCCGCGGCCACGTTTTCGGCTGCTCGCAACATCGAGCCGTTCACGATGGTTGACGTCCCGCTCAAGATGTATTGGTGGGCGGGAAAACTCGGCCCCTGATTCGTTTGGAACATATGGTCGCCGAACGTATACCGCTCGGCCATCACGAGGTAGGGCTTGACGTCGCTCGGCGCTACGTAGCCATAGGCGCGCAGGCCGGGCGGAGGACACGTTGCGCTTCGGTGACAGCCGGTTTTGTCCTTATCGAAGCCGTTTAGGTCACCGTCGGCATACTCTGTCTCGAAAGCCGGGTGCGAGTGTATGAGCGTGTAGGGTGTAGCCAAGGCCACGCGGTGCAGTTCGACGATTCGGCCATGCGAGTTCTTGCCGCTGCGAACGGTGTCGGCACCCGGCAGACCATTGAAGAGATTGTCGGGCGTGCGGTTCTCTTGAACGATGATGACGACGTGTTGGATCCGCGGGTTTGTCCGAATCAATGGTCTTTCCACGAACGAGAGCGCTTGCGGTGAAACTCCCGGAGCACCGCTCGTCGGAATCGGGGCTAGTGAGTCGTGCGCGCATCCCGCCAGGGTCGCCGTCAAGATAAAAAGCAATAATGTGCGCGCGCTTATGGGCCACATGGTTGAAGGTAGTTTCCCGCAAATCACGCGTAATCCTGTTAAAGCAGTTGCGCTAAGGCGTCGGACGCGCGCGCCGGCCAGCCATCGCCGGCTTGGACGATGCGGTGCGGCGCCGCCCACGGCGCCCAACGCGCGACGCGAGATGCGAAGTCGCGCGAAGGAGGGAAGACGGTGACAACCGGCGTTCCGACCATGCCGGCGACGTGCAACGCTCCGGAGTCGGGCGTAACCAGCGCCGTCGCTGCGGCGATGGCGGCCTTCCAGGGCGCGAGGTCGTCAAAGGATTCGACGTCTATTGCCGTCGCTTGCGCGATCCGGCCGGCATAGGCAGCTTCGCCGCGCGCTCCGAGCAAGCGGATCGGACCAAACTCCGCAATGCGATGAACGAGTTCGACGACGGCATCGAAGCCGATGCCCAAGCGCTGCCACTTGTCGGTGATCTGCACTGCCACGCGCTCGTCGGGCGCAGGCTCCGCCTCGAGCACCAGCGGGCGCAGTCGTGCGAGATCGCGGGTCGGCTCTCGTTCACCGATCAGCGGCGTCGCGAGACGAAAAAGGACCTCGCACTCGTGCGGCTTGCAGCGGTCTTCACCGGCGCTGCGGTGGATGGAGTGGGTGAGAAATTGCCGCGCCCAGAGAGTTTTGAACGGCTTGCCCCAAACGTGCGTGAAGCCGATGCGCACCGGCGCCCCGGTCGCGCGCGCCAAACGGTAGCCGCTCGGATCCTCGGTCGCGACGAGCACGTGCGAATAGTGCTGCGTTCGCAGCTCGCGACCGAGCGCTTCGATGGCGTCGATCGTCGCGCGATCGCTCGAACGCAACTTGAAATCGCCGATCACGGCGCGGCGCACCGCGCGAGAAGCGAAGACTCCGGCGTTGCCGCGGCGTAACACGACGTCGACGGGAATCGCATCGGCCCCAAGCGCGGCGAGCAACGGCGTCAATGCCAACGCATCGCCGATGGCATCGAGGCGGATGATCAGAACCGACGGTGAACTCTCCGGCATGCTTGTTCTCTCCGACCGGCGCTTCGGAGTCGCCTGCTCGCATCGATGATCGCACGCGACGACCTGGTGACGTTCCACGAACTCGACGGCTATCGGACGATACGCTCCTTCGGCAACGTCTCAGGCACGGCGTCGCGGCCGCGTAACCGGCTGCGTTCGACCTTCCGCAGCCTTGGCATGCTGATCGGGCTCTCCGGCAGCGAGCTGCTGAGCGATGCCGAGCAGCTGCGCAGCGAGGCACTGGACGCGTTACGGCGTCGCGCCGGCGCGCTCGGCGCAAATGCCGTGATCGGCCTGCAGTTCTACGTTCAAGAAGGCAGCGACGGCGAATGCGAGGTCGTCGCGTACGGACGAGCGGTCTCGGTGAGCAAGGTCGGCTAGGGAACCTCTGAAGAAGTCCATGTACCGATCGTTTGGACCGGCTTTGCGGCTAAACCCTGCGGGCGGCGGCAGTTTCTTCGCACCTCATCGTTGCGTCCTCGGTCACAGAGGGGCCCTGCTATGCTCCCTCGGTCGCGCCTCGATCTGCGGCGAAACTGCTGGCCGCGATCGGTGCAGCGACTTCTTCAGAGGTTCCCGGCCATGAGCCTCGAGGAGCGTGCGCGCCGCGAGCGGCTGCTCTCCCAAGCGGCCGCGGCAGCCGACGCATGTCGCAAATGCGC
>JASHXG010000295.1 GCA_030043675.1 Vulcanimicrobiota bacterium | reverse complement strand
TAGAAAGCCCACGAGACGCCGGCCTTGTCCGCCTCCTGGCCGATCGTATCGTAACCAAAGCACGGCTGCTCGTATTGGTACGGGGTGATCTGTCGCTGCATGCCGATGATTGGAACCTCGTTGCCCGAGCCGCCCGCGCAGCCCCATGGAAAACCGGTCGGATAGTTCACCGACGAATCGGCTTGGCCCGAGATAATATATTGATGCGAAACGAAGCTGCTTCCGTCGAGGTTTGACTGGAACATTTCGTCGGCTAAGACGTACTGCTGACCCATGGAAAAATACGGTTTCGTTTCATAGTGCGGAACGTAAGCATACTGCGGATGTTTGATCGGGCAGGGCGGCTCGCTGCCGCCTCCGCCGCATCCGACGCCCGTCTTGTCGAAACCGTTCATCCGGCAGTCGGTCCCAGGGATGCTGCCCGTTCCATTGCACGAGTCGAAGAAAGTCCATGCGCTATGGCCGACATCCCAAGTCGTTTCGAGCACGACCGGCTCGAGCTTGATCCGGCGACCGGCTGAGTCCAGGCCATAGTCAACCGTCTTCGCGCCCTTGAAACCGTAAAACAGGTTGTTGAAGGAGCGATTCTCTTGCACGATGATCACCACGTGCTGAATCTTGCTCCGTGGGTGGCGGCGTTCGGGCACGAGCGTTGCCGGTAAAAATGCCGGCGTCGCGTAGCGCAACGGCGGCCCGGGCGCCCCGGCGAGGCTGCCGTTTACGCTACACGCACCGAGAACCAGCGCTCCAACGAGAGATGACGTTAATCGAGCCGATTGCACCCCACCACCGATTCGAGACGATTGTTGCTCATAGTATCCAGCAGCGTCGCGCAAAAGTCGTGAGGCGAAGGCCCCGTAAGCTAAGTCGTTTGCGGACCACCGATACATCTAAGCAACGCCGCCGCACTGAATGGGTCGTCAAAAGTCCTGCGGATGAAGCCAAAAGACCCTGGTTGCTAGACTGCCGAGGAGTGTGACACACTGTCAGTGGACTGGAGGTTCCCATGTTGCGCTTCGGTAGATTACTCCCTGCGCTGATTGTATTTGCGGGCTGCACGAGCTCTTCAATAGGATCGCCGCAAACCGGCTTGGTGCCGTCGACGATCCAGCGGTCGCCGCTCGCATCGAGCGGGCGCTGCCCACAGTACGCCAAAGGCTCAGGACTCCTCAGCGACGGCGATTTCCATCAAGCAAAGAATCCCGGCGCGTACTATCTCACTTTTTCCAAGGGGCAGTCGCTGGCGCCGTTTTGGAAGGTTACCAAGTTGAACATCAACTTCGTCGGCACGATGTTCTGGAACTTTGACGGTCTTTGCAGCGTTGACTTGGATGGGCAGAGCGCCGTTGGCGGCATCGCTCACCATAGTTTTGCAACCAAGAAGGGCGCGCTCTATACCGTCTCATTCTTGATGTCGGGAAACTCGTATTGCGGAGCGGCGGTGAAGAAGATGCAGGTTGTCGCCGGCAACAAGACCGTGCTCTTCAAGTGGGACACGTCGGGCGGACACAGCATCCAGTACGGTATCGTTGCGCCGCGACACTTTCAGTTCACCGCGGGGGCACCGGCGACGACGCTGGTTTTCGATAGTCTCGACCAAGCCGGTAGCGGTTGCGGCCCGGTGATCGGCGCGCTGGGGGTGCGCAAGGGCGGGTAAGCAAGCTTTTAGCGAGGTGCCGCTTTCCCCTTAATTGTTCTCTCACTCCGGCTTAATGCTCACCTAATCGCGATTCGATGCTTCCTTAGGCTGTTTTCGGCTTCAATAAAGCTGACAGAGCACGGCCTTTGAGGAGATACGGCGATGACAACTCGGTCGATCATTAGCGTGGTTTCCGTCAGCGTGATTTTCGTAGCGGCACTCGTGGGGGTGCTGCTCACGAGCCAGCTGCGAACCGCGCACGACCAGGCGGCGCCTCAGCCCGCCGTAAACGGACCAGGCGTCGTCCGCGTGAGCATCGTCGACGGTTCGGCGATCGTCCAGCGCGGCGAGAGTCGCGTGCAGACGAGCGCCGTGCCCAACGCCCCGATGCTTCCGGGCGACTACATCTCGACCGGGAAGACGTCGCGCGCCGAGCTGCAGTTCGACGGCTATACGGCGGTTCGGCTGGGCGGAAGCGCACAGGCGCGGATCGTCAGCAACGACCCGAATAACCGAAAGGTGCAGCTTGCCGGCGGTACGATCGAGATCGGCATGGTGCGCGACGGCGATGCGATGCAGATCGACACGCCGTCGGTTTCCGTTCGCGCGCATCAAACCGGCGACGTTCGGATTTCGATCGCTGCAGACGGCTCGAGCTGGGTTACCACGCGGCGCGGCACTGCCGACGTCGTTACGCCGCAGCGCACGTACACGCTCGGCAACGGCAGCACGCTAATCGCGCGGGGTTCGGCATCCAGTCCGTCGATTACCTATGCTCCCGAGATCGCATTCGACTCGTTCGATGATTTCAATGCGGAACGCGATCGGACGATGGTCGCCGCCCTGAACGCAAGCCCCAACTTAAATCCCATCATCGCCGGTTACGACGATCTCAGTGCCTACGGCCAGTGGCAAGCCGTCGCCGGTTATGGAGAATCTTGGGTGCCGAACGAGCCGGCGGGCTGGGCGCCATATCGTAACGGTTCCTGGAGTTGGGAAGGCGGATATGGTTGGACGTGGATCGGCTCCGAACCGTGGGGTTGGACGCCGTACCACTACGGCAACTGGTTCTATTGCAGCTGCGGTTCGTCGGGCTGGGCATGGCTGCCGCCGTCCTTCAAGACGAAACCATCCTGGGCGCCGGCGCTCGTCGGGTTCTTCGAATTCAACACCGGACAGATCGGCTACAACAACAACTGTTACGGGAACTATGGCTACGCCCCCGGCAGCGTACCCGGTCCCGTCGCGCCGGCCAGCAACGCCGTCGCCGCAGCCCCCGCTCCCTATAACGCGGCGACTCCGGCTCCGTATGGCGTCGGCGGCCCGAGCCCCGGCGGTCCTCCGGCGCCGTTTCCCGCTCCATACGGTACCGGTGGTGGTGCATATCCGTATATCGGGTGGGTTCCGATCGCGCCCTCCGAGCCGTTCTATCCTTGGTATCCCGGTTGGACGTGGCTCGGGTTTGGCTGGGGATTCCCGTTCTTCGGTTTCGGGTACCACCCGGGCTTCGCAAACATCGTCCACATCACCAACATCACAAACATCACTCGAATCTATCGTAACTTCCGGCACGGCGGCGCGACCGCGACCACCTTCCGCAACTTCCGTCACGGAACGATTCACGGCCGCACGGTCGCGGTGGATCCCCGCGATGTAGGACGTGTCGGCACGATCCATGGAGCTCTGCCGGTCAAGCCGTCGCGCGGCAACTTGGGCTTCTCACATGGTACGTTACACGCCCCCGTGGCCTTCTCCAAGGCCTTCAACTCACCGCGCTTCGCATCGGATAAGGCGCTGACCGCGCGGACCGCGTCCGCGCAGCAGCCGAAGACCGTAGCGCAGCACGCCGCGCCGGCAACGCATGCCAACGCATTCCAGACGCACGCGAATCCGATTGAAGCGCGTCCGCGCGAGAACGCGCCGGTAGCGCATGCGAATGCGGCGCCTGCTGCGCATGCGAATGCGGCGCCTGCTGCGCATGCGAACGTCGCACCGGCGATCCGCACCGAGAACAGCGCCTCGATGCGTGAGAGTAACCCTGCCATGCGTGAGAATAACCCGGCCATGCGTGAGAACGGCGCCACGGCGCCCGAGAACGGCGAGATGCGCGGGGATTCGCAAGCAGC
>JASHXG010000037.1 GCA_030043675.1 Vulcanimicrobiota bacterium | reverse complement strand
TTCTCGCGCAGAGCGAGGATCTGCGCGTCCGGCGTTGATCCTTCGACGCCGCAGTTCCAGCTGTAGTTCTCGTTCACACCGTCGCGGTTGTCATCGAGGTTGGCCTCGTTATGCTTGTAATCGTACGAAACCAAGTCCAACAACGTGAAGCCGTCGTGAGCGGTCACCAAATTCAAGCTCGCGCGCGGCCGCCGGCCGCGCCGATCGAAGAGGTCGGACGAACCGGTGAGCCGGGTCGCCATATCGGTGATGACGCCGTCGCCGCGCCAAAAACGGCGTACGCCGTCGCGAAAGCGGTCGTTCCACTCGGACCAGCCGGCTGGAAAGTCGCCGATACGATAGCCGTCCGGTCCGAGGTCCCACGGTTCGGCGATAAGTTTAACGCGCGAAAGCGAGGGATCCTGTTCGACTGACGCCAGAAAGGCGCTGTGCGTGTTGAATTGACCGTCGCGCCTCGCCAGCGTCGTCGCGAGGTCGAAGCGGAACCCGTCGACGTGCATCTCTTTGACCCAGTAGCGCAGTGAGTCCGTGACTAGCTTCAGAACGTGGGGATGACTCAGGTCCAACGAGTTACCGCAGCCGGTGTAGTCGACGTAGTACCGCGGATCGCCGGCCAACCGGTAATACGCTTTGTTGTCGATCCCGCGGAAGCTCAAAGTCGGGCCGAGCTGGTTGCCCTCGGCCGTATGGTTGTAGACGACGTCGAGTATCACCTCAATTCCGGCGTCATGCATGCGAGAGACCATGGTCTTGAACTCGCCGAGGCTCGAACGCGAGAGGTAGCGCGGATTTGGCGCAAAGAACGAGATCGGACTGTATCCCCAATAGTTACGCAGGCCGCGTTCGACCAGGTAGCGGTCGTCGATGAAATTCTGAACCGGCAACAGTTCGATCGCCGTGACGCCGAGGCGTTCGAGATACTCGATGACCGCCGGAGAGGAGAGGCCCGCGAACGTTCCCCGCAGCGCAGGTGAAACGCCGGGGTGCTTCATCGTAAAGCCGCGCACGTGCAACTCGTAGATGATGAGCTCGTGCCAGCGCCGGTGCAGCAGCTTATCGGTTCCCCACGTGAAAGCCGTGTCGACGACCACGCATTTGGGCATGCCCGCGGCGTTGTCGCGCCGGTCGAACGAAAGGTCGCCGCGCGGAGAACCGATCCGGTACCCGAAGTGTGCGTCGCTCCACTGCAGGCTGCCGGAGATCATTGCCGCGTAGGGGTCGAGCAAGAGCTTGTGGTGATTGAAACGGTGGCCGTTCGGCGGGTCGTACATGCCGTAGACGCGGTACCCGTACAGCAGCCCGGGGCGCGCATCGGGAAGATATCCATGCCAAACCGCGTCGGTGTACTCGGGCAATGCGATCCGATCGACCTCGCGGCGGCCACGCGGGTCGAAGAGGCAGAGCTCTACTTTCTCGGCGTGCTCGGAGAACAATGCGAAGTTCACGCCCGCGCCATTCCACGTCGCGCCCAGCGGATACGGCCGTCCGGGCAGCACCGCGACGCGCTGCCGCGCCAGCATCATTGGAAAGCGAGCACCAGCACGGCCAGCGGCGGCAGCGTCAGCAGCAGCGATTGGGGACGCGCGTGCGCGCTAATAGGTTGTGTGGTGAGATCGCCGCCGTTGCCGACGTCGCTGCCGCCGTAGAAGTGCGAATCCGTATTGATGGCTTCGCGATAGGTCCCCGCACGTGGGGTGCCCAGGCGATACTCGGAGCGAACTACTGGTGTGGCGTTCATGACGAAGATGAAATGCGCGCCGCGCTCGTCGCGTCCTCTTCGTAAAAATGCGAGCACGCTGCTGGCGGCGTCCTGGAAGTCGATCCACTCGAACCCCTGCGCCTGCGCGTCGAGCTCATAGAGCGCCGGCGAATCGCAGTAGAGCCGGTTGCAATCGCGAGCCAGGCGCTGCACGCCGGCGTGCATCTCGTCGCCGAGCAGTCCCCAATCGAGCTGGGCGTCGTGGTTCCATTCAGCGGTCACGCCGAACTCGCCGCCCATGAAGAGCAGTTTCTTCCCAGGGTGACCGAGCATGAGCGCGAGCAGCGCGCGCAGGTTTGCGAAACGCTGCCAGCGGTCACCCGGCATCTTTTCCAGCAGCGAGCGTTTTCCATGCACGACCTCGTCGTGCGAGAGCGGCAAAACATAGTTTTCGCTGAAGGCGTAGACCAAGCTGAAGGTCAGGTTGTTTTGGTGGTAGCGGCGATAAATCGGATCGTAGGCGAAATACGATAGCGTGTCGTGCATCCAGCCCATGTTCCATTTGAATCCGAAACCAAGGCCGCCGGCGCTGGTCGGCATCGATACCATCGGCCAGGCCGTCGACTCCTCCGCGATCGTCGTCGCATCGCCGTGGGCGGCGTAGACTGCCTCGTTGAGGCGACGAAGAAACGCAATCGCTTCCACGTTCTCGTTTCCGCCGTAGACGTTAGGCACCCATTCTCCCGGCCGCCGGCTGTAGTCGAGATAAAGCATCGACGCAACCGCGTCGACGCGCAAGCCGTCGACGTGAAACGCTTCCATCCAGAAGAGCGCGCTTGCGAT
>JASHXG010000036.1 GCA_030043675.1 Vulcanimicrobiota bacterium | reverse complement strand
GACATGCGCTCCTTGATGGCGCGCTCCATGCGCAGAAGACCGATGCGATACTGATTCTCCATCAGCTCGCCGACCGAACGCACCCGGCGATTGCCAAGATGGTCGATGTCGTCGATCTCGCCCTTGCCGTCGCGCAGGTCGACCAGCGTGCGGATCACCGCGATGATGTCTTCCTTGCGCAGAACGCGCATGGTGTCGGGTGCATCAAGGTCGAGCCGCATGTTCATCTTCACGCGGCCGACCGCGGAGAGGTCGTAGCGCTCCGGATCGAAGAACAGCGAGTTGAACATGGTCGACGCCGTGTCGATGGTCGGCGGCTCGCCCGGACGCATCACCCGGTAAATGTCGAACAGCGCGTCCTCGCGCCTCATATTCTTGTCGACCGCAAGCGTATTGCGGATGTAGGCACCGACATTGACGTGATCGATGTTGAGGAGCGGCAGCTCCTTGTAGCCCTGCTCGTTGAGGACCTTGAGATTCTTCTCCGTGATCTCCTCGCCGGCCTCGACGTAGATTTCACCGGTCTTCGGATTGACCAGATCTTCGGCGAGGTAGTGGCCGATCAGTTCTTCGTCGGTCAGGCGCAGCGCTTTCAGCCCCTTCTCGGCGAGCTGGCGGGCCTGGCGCACGGTGAGCTTCTTGCCGGCCTCGAGCACGACCTTGCCGGTGTCGGCGTCGACCAGATCGTTGATCGCCTTGTAGCCGCGCAGCCGGTTGGCATCGAACGGCACGCGCCAGCCGTCCTTGGTGCGCTTGTAGGGCACCTGCTTGTAGAAGGTGTTGAGGATTTCCTCGCCGTCCATGCCGAGCGCGTAGAGGAGCGACGTCACCTGAATTTTGCGCCGGCGGTCGATACGCGCATAGACGATGTCCTTGGCGTCGAACTCGATGTCGAGCCAGGAGCCGCGATAGGGAATGATGCGGGCGGCAAACAGGAGCTTGCCCGAGGAGTGCGTCTTGCCCTTGTCGTGGTCGAAGAACACGCCGGGCGAGCGGTGCATCTGCGAGACGATGACGCGTTCGGTGCCGTTGACGATGAAGGTGCCGTTGTTGGTCATGAGCGGGATGTCGCCCATGTAGACATCCTGCTCCTTGATGTCCTTCACCGACTTGGCGCCGGTCTCTTCATCGATATCGAATACGATCAGCCGCAGCGTCACCTTGAGCGGCGCGGCGTAGGTCATGCCGCGCTGGCGGCACTCGTCGACGTCGTATTTCGGAGCCTCGAATTCGTACTTCACGAACTCGAGCATCGAGGTCGAAGAGAAGTCGGAAATCGGGAAGACCGACTTGAAGACGGCCTGCAGGCCCTCGTTGGGCCGGCCGCCTTGCGGCTCCTTCACCAGCAGGAATTGGTCGTAGGATGCCTTCTGAACCTCGATGAGGTTCGGCATCTCCGCGACTTCTTCAATTTTTCCGAAAAACTTGCGTACGCGCTTCCGACCGATAAACGTCTGCGCCATCATGTCCTCTCGTTCGATCCCACCGCGACGGGCGAACCGGCAGGGTCGCACCATCGCGCCCGAACCCTCCGGGGTTCGGGGATATCGGGGCGATCGAGACGACTCTCCAGAAAGCCGCAATCCATCGCGACCATCGGGACAGGCGTCAAACGCCCGTTTCTATCGGTGATTCGGCCGCAGGCCCGAATCGAGGTTCGAATCCTACTCCGAATCACCATGCCGCAACCGCCGCTAAGCGGCAATCGCGGCAATTTCCAGCGTTTCGGTGGAAATCCCCGTTATTCTTTCGAATGCCGGGTTCCCACCATCTCGGCCGGGCATAGTCCCGTCGAAGACGGGCGTAACGCCCTTTCGCCCAGCCATCCAGTCTTAAACCTCTAAATGAGCGTCCGGGCCGATCTCGCCGCGCTCGCCCGGAGCCCTCTTAGATAGGTATTGGTTACTTAAGCTCAACCTTGGCGCCGGCCTTTTCCAGCGTCGCCTTGATCTTGGCGGCCTCGTCCTTGTTGACGCCTTCCTTGACCGGCTTGGGAGCGCCCTCGACCAGGTCCTTGGCCTCCTTCAGGCCGAGACCGGTGATGGCGCGGACTTCTTTAATCACCTCGATCTTCTTCTCGCCGGCGGCCGCAAGCACGACCGTAAACTCGGTCTTTTCCTCGGCGGCGGGCGCTGCCGCACCACCGGCCGCGGGACCGGCCGCGACCGCAACCGCGGCGGCAGCGGAGACGCCCCACTTCTCCTCCAGGAGCTTGGCGAGTTCGGAGGCCTCCAAGACCGTGAGGCTGGAGAGGTCGTCGACGATTTTCTGCAGATCAGCCATGACTTTGTCCTTCGGTTCTAACCTTGATGCTTACGCGGAGAGATCACGCCGCCGCGTCTTCAGCGCTTTTTGCGGCATAGGCCTGGACCACGCGCGCGACCTTGGCCGCAGGGGCATTCACCACCCGCGCGATCTTGGTCGCCGGCGCCTGTACCAGACCGACGATCTTTGCCCGCAGCTCATCGAGCGAGGGCAGAGCGGCCAGCGCCTTGACGCCGTTGGCGTCAAGCGCAGTCGTACCCATCGCGCCGCCAAGAATGACAAAACGCTCGTTGCTCTTGGCGAATTCGACCGCAACCTTCGGCGCCGCTACCGGATCGCCCGAGAAGGCGATCAGCGTCGGCCCCTTGAGTAACGGCGCGATGGAGGCGACCTCGCTGCCTTCGAGAGCGATCTTGGCAAGCCGGTTCTTCGCGACCTTCACGCTTGCCCCCGCCTGCCGCATCTGCCGGCGCAGAGTCTGCATCTGGGGAACGGTGAGGCCGGAATAATGAGCGACGACGACGACCTTGGTGGCCTTGAAGACCTCCGCCAAGCTGCCGACGAATTCGCTTTTTGCCGCGCGATCCAAGTGTTCTCTCCGGTTGGCGGCCTCTAGCGAAGGCCGCCGGGTCGATGCGCCGTCCCCTTAAAGGACGGCATTGACACCCTGCCCCCCGGCACAGCTCTTCGGAGCCGTTCCGGGCCGTCGAGGTTAGAACCGAAGGGCAATCCCTTGCCCTGGTCTTGCCCCGTCTATGCTGGCTCGCTTTCTCTTTCGAGAACCCGAATTAAGCCGTTACCGGCGCCGGCAGTCTCGGACAGGAA
>JASHXG010000294.1 GCA_030043675.1 Vulcanimicrobiota bacterium | reverse complement strand
GGGCAAACACATCACGACCGGCGAGGGCGGCTTGGTCGTAACCGACGACCAGGAACTCGCGCGCAGGCTCTTCCTTCTGATCAACAAAGCCTGGGGCTACGGCGATGCGCGGCCCGATCACTACTTCCTGGCGCTGAACTACCGGATGTCCGAGCTCTGCGGCAGTGTCGCGTGCGCGCAGCTCGACAAGTTGCCGGCGATCGTGGCCCGCCGGCGGATGCTCGCGGACGCTCTCACGCAGAAGTTGCGAGACTTGACCGAGATCGTCACGCCGGTTGTCGCCCACGGGGCGCAGCACAGCTATTGGAAGTACTGCATTAGGACGGCCGAATCCATGCACGTCGATGCGGTCGTCGAGATCGGCAAGCTGCTCAAGGAACGCGGCATCGTGAGCGCGCCGCGCTACATCCAGAAGCCGGCCTTCATGTGCGAGATCTTCCAGCAGCAACGAACCTTCGGGACGAGCGGTTATCCGTTCAATCTGGCGCGTGCCGACGCGGTAGATTATCGGCTCGCGCGCTATCCCGGCACCGTCAGCGCCCTGGAACGCGTCCTGGTCGTACCTTGGAACGATCGTTACAGCGAAGACGACGTAGACTACATCGCCGATTCGCTAAGGTGGGCGGTCGACTCGATCTCCTGGAGGAGCGCGTAATGAAGAATCTCCGCTTTGCCGTCATCGGGGCGGGCGCGATTGCCCGCGCCTACGAAGCCGCTTTCGCCTCGATGGCGGGCGCCGAGATCGTCGCGGTCTGCGACGTTCGGCTCTCGGCCGCGGGCGAGTACGCACGACGCGTCGGTTGCGACGCCTTCGGCACTCTGAGCGCGCTGATCGCGCGGTGTGACTTCGATGCCGCGGTCGTGTGCACGCCGCCGGCTTCGCACGAAAGCGTGGCTTGCGAGCTGCTGCGCAATGGAAAACACGTGCTTTGCGAAAAACCGTTGGCCGTCAACACGCGTTCGGCGCAGCGAATGCTCGCGATGGCCGACCGCCACCGTTCGATTCTGACGATGGCATCGAAGTTTCGCTACGCGCGCGACGTTCGCAGGGCTCGTGAGATCGTGAAGGCAGGCACGATCGGCGAGCTCGTTTTCGTGGAAAACGCCTTTACGACGCACATCGATATGCGACACCGTTGGAACTCCGACGCCGCCGTCAGCGGCGGCGGCGTTCTCATCGATAACGGAACGCACGCCGTCGACATCCTGCGCTACTTTCTGGGCAATTTGCGCGACGTGCAGATCGTCGAGGGCCGCCGCATGCAGGGTCTGGCGGTGGAAGATACCGTTCGGCTCTTCGTGCACAACGATGAGGACGTGATGGGAGCGGCAGATCTCTCGTGGAGCATCAACAAGGAGCTGGAGACCTTCTTGCGAGTCTACGGCAGCGACGGAACCATCCTTGTCGGCTGGCAGGAATCGCGCTACCGACGCCACGGCGAGCCCGAGTGGCACGTTTTCGGGAGCGGCTACGATAAGATCCAAGCCTTCCGCGATCAGCTCGAAAACTTCTGCGCGGCGATCCGAGGCCGAGAAAATCTCGTGATCACACCGCGGGATGCGCTGGCCTCGGTCGAGGTCATCCAGGCAGCCTATGCGGCTCTGGAGTACGCTCGCTGGGAGCGTATCGGCAGCCAGATCGACGAGCTCGAGATCGCGCCCCTTCGCATCGGCCACGCGGCCGAGGCGTCGTAGCGGTGGCGATCCACCCGACCGCGATCATCGAGCCGGGCGTCATCGTCGGGCGCCATACGGCGATCTGGGACCACGTGCACGTGCGCCACTCGACGCGTATCGGCGCAGAGTGCATCATCGGCGAGAAAACCCACATCGCCTATGACGTCACGATCGGGGACCGGGTCAAGATCAATGCGTTCGTTTATATCTGCACCGGAGTAACGATCGAGCGCGGCGTCATGATCTCTGCCGGCACGGTCTTCACCAACGATCGTTTCCCGCGCGCGACGACACCCGATTTTCGCGAGCTGCTCTCCTCGGAGCCCGATGAGAAGACGCTGACCACGCTCGTTCGCGAAGGCGCCACGATCGGCGCACAGGCGACGATCGGTCCGGGCCTGACGATCGGCCGCTTTTCGATGGTCGGGATGGGAGCGGTCGTCACGCACGACGTGCCCGATTTCGCGCTGGTCGTCGGCAACCCGGCTCGGATCGTCGGCTACGTTTGCGTTTGCGGCCGGAAACTCACATCGGAAGGTGCCTCCGCCCGCAACGGCGGCGGTTTGCGCTGCCAGTCGTGCAATTCACGCTATGCGCTCGACGCGTCGAGCGCCGTCCCGCCGGCAGTCGCCGGATGAGATTCGGAGTCGTCGGCGGCGGCCTGCTCGGGATGACGACTGCCCGAAACCTCGCTCGTGCCGGTCATGACGTAACGATCTTCGAGGGCGGCGCACGGTGCGGCGGGCTCGCCGCTCCGTGGGATCTGGGCGGGATCACGTGGGATCGCCACTATCACGTGACGCTCTACAGTGATCTCGCGCTGCGCGAGCTGCTCGGTGACCTGGGTCTCGAAAACGAGCTGCACTGGGTCAAAGCCGGGACGGGCTTCTTTGTCGATGGGACGCTGCACCCGTTCTCCAGCGCGCTCGACTTTGCGGCCTTCCCGCCGCTGGGTCCGGTGCAGAAGCTGCGCTTGGCGGCGACGATCCTGCGGGCTTCGCGCATCTCGAACTGGCGCCCGCTGGAACAATTGACCGCAGTCGAATGGCTGACGCGACACTGCGGCCGGAGCACGGTGGAGCGAATTTGGCTTCCGCTCTTACGCGCCAAGCTCGGGCCGTACGCGCAGCGGGCTTCGGCCGCTTTCATCTGGGCCATCATCGCCCGGATGTACGCGGCCCGTCGCACCGAGACCAAGCGCGAGCTCTTCGGTTACGTAACCGGCGGTTACGACCGGACGCTGCGCCGACTCGAAGAGCATTTAACGGCGCTGGGCGTGACCGTGCGGACATCGTGCGCGATACAGGCGGTTGAGCCGTACGCCGGCGGCGTCGGCATCGTGACGGGATCCGAGCGATCCTCCTTCGACCGGGTCGTCGTCACGCTGGCCGCCCCGTTGGCAGCACGCCTCTGTCCGGCCTTGACCCCTGCCGAGCGAGAGCTTTGCGCCGGCGTGGAATACCAAGGGATCATTTGCGCTTCGGTTCTCACGCAAGAACCGCTTACGCCCTACTACATCACGAATATCGCGGACGC
>JASHXG010000293.1 GCA_030043675.1 Vulcanimicrobiota bacterium | reverse complement strand
TTCTCGATTCCTACCAGGGTGACGACGGCTATCAGACTCAACGACGCGGCGACCTTTCGATATTCTCAACGATTTGGGCCGTGGTTTTTCGGGCCTCCCGGTCGGCGGTTCTTACCCCCTCCAAAGAAGGCCCTCGCTCCGCAACCCGATCCAGTGCCTCTGCGATGATAACGGGAATCCGGCCAAACTCGATTCTACCTTCGACGAACGCCTGGACCGCGACTTCGTTTGCAGCCGAGAGCACGGCCGGCCGGGCTCCCCCCGCGGCCAGCGCCTCGTACGCCAGCCGCACGCACGGAAAGCGGACTGGATCGGGGGGTTCGAAATCGTAGCGCATCGCCGTCTCCCCGGCTTTTGCCCCGAGCACCCTCAGGACGTCAATCTGTTCGGGGGCCCCGGCGCCATCGGCACTGCGGACCAGGCGTTTCGGGTAGGAGAGGGCATAGCCGATCGGCAGACGCATATCCGGCGCGGCGAGCTGTCCTTTCACGCTTCCATCGGTGAAGAGGACGAAGCCGTGGGCCACCGACTGCGGGTGAACGACGATCCGAATTTGCTCGCCGGGAAAACCGAAGAGCCGGCTGGCTTCGATGACCTCGAGGCCCTTGTTCATCATCGTCGCCGAATCGATGGTGTTCTTCGTGCCCATTCGCCAAGTAGGGTGGGCCAGCGCCGCGTCGACGCCCGCTCGTTCCATCGCCTCGCGCGACGCACGCCAGAACGGGCCGCCCGAGGCCGTCAAAACGATCGACGCGACGCTCGAGCGTGCTTCGCCGACGAGACATTGGAAGATCGCGCTGTGTTCGCTGTCGACGGGCAGCAGACGCGCGCCGCTGCGGTGTGCGGAATCGACCAAAAGCTCGCCGGCGGCGACGATCAGCTCCTTGTTTGCCACCGCAACGTCGGTGCCGCGGGCAACCGCCGCGAAGACGGCATCGAAGGCGACCGAACCGTCGGTAGCCGCCAGGAGGATCTCCGGTTCGCTCTCGACGGCGGCGCGCATCAATCCGGCCGGGCCGTCCTGCGCGGACGTCGCGACGGTCGGGCGGAAGCGCTCGACTTGCTCCTGCAGGAGCGCGACGTTTCGCCCCGCCGCCAAGGCGACCACCTGGAACTCCTCGGGATAGCCCGCGATCACCTCGAGCGCTTGCGTCCCGATCGACCCCGTCGATCCCAAGATAGCGACTCTCTTGCGCGCAGTCACTGTACCTGGAGAATTCCAAGAAGGTGCAGCGTCGCAAAGAACGTGACGCCGCCCAGGAGATAGGAGTCGAAGCGGTCGAGGACGCCGCCGTGCCCTTGTATCATCGCACCGGCATCCTTCACGCCGGCGTCGCGCTTGAACGCCGATTCGATGAGATCGCCGACCTGCGCCGCGACGCTGGTGCTTGCGCCGAGGATTGCGCCCTGCCACCATTGCAGGTGAAGCGGTCCAAACCAGGTTGCGGCTGCCGCAAAGATCGTCGCGATCACCAGCGAACCGATCGAGCCTTCGACGGTTTTGCTCGGCGAAATTTTGGTTAGGGAATGACGACCGATCAGCGTACCGACAACCATCGCGAAGGTATCGGTCAGCGCAATGATCACGATCACGTAGAACGTTAACCACATCCCATTGCCCGGGATCTGACGGATAAACACGAAATACGTCAGCAGCTTTCCGATATAGAGCACGGCCAGCAACGTGTAAGCAGTGCGCGCGAAGTAGCCCTTCTGCTCGCCGTACATTCCGATGTAGAAGGCCGCGATCGCGATTCCGGCGAGCAGAACGCCTTCCCACTTGTGAAGCAAGCCGAACGCGGCCATCGCGATGTACATGCCGACCCCGAGCACCGCGACGGGATACTCCAGCGGCTGACCCTTGATCGCGCAAAGGTAGTTGAACTCGTAGATGCTCGCAAAGCCGATCGCAAGCAGCAGCAGATAGAACGCCCATGGATAGACGACGCACAGCAGGCCGACCGCTGCAACGATCAGGCCGACGACGATGCGCCGCTCGGTTAGGCCCCCCCGAATCGCCGTTCCCGTTGTTGAAAAACGATCAGCGCTCGTACCAAATCATCCTTTGAGAAGTCCGGCCAGTAGACGTCGGTCATCACGAGCTCGGCGTACGCGGCCTGGTATAGCAAGAAGTTCGAGAGTCGATGCTCGCCGCCTGGGCGGATCAGCAGGTCGAGGTCGGGCAGACCCGCGGTATAAAGGTAGCGACCGATCATCGTCTCGTTGATGGCTTCGGGTGCAATCTTTCCGCCTGCGACATCTCGCGCGATGGCTGCAACCGCGCGCGTGAGTTCCGCATGCGAGCTGTAGTTCACCGCCAAATTGAGCAGGAGTCCGGTGTTCGCGGCCGTCTGGTTCTGAAGATCGGCCAGCGCCAGGCGCGGTGCCTGCGGCAACGATTCCCAATCGCCGATAACGCGCACGCGCACGTTGTTGCGCCGCAGCTCGAGCAGCTCGCCCCGCGCAAAGTGGACGCAAAGCTCGAAAAGCAACGAAATCTCGCGCACGTCGCGGTTCCAGTTCTCAGTCGAGAAGCCGTACACCGTGAGCACGTCGATGCCTAGATCGCTGGCGGCGCGAGTGACTCCCCGCAGCGCGACCATCCCGCGCCGATGTCCCTCGATGGCCGGCACGCCATGCCGGTGTGCCCAGCGCCGATTGCCGTCCATGATGATCGCGATGTGACGCGGGAGCGTGCCCGGATCGACCGAGAGGCGCGAGCCGGCGGCCAGCGAGACGCTCACGAGCCCACCTCGAAGGGCTTCGCCGTTCCGGGGTCCTTCGCTAGCGGCTCGTACGCTTCGTACCCGACCGTCAGTTCCACAACACCGTCAGTCGCGTCATCCTGAGCGGGCGTTTTCAGACGTAGAACGCGCAACATCCCGCAACCGATCCATGCACCGTACGGAGCGAGAACCGCGATCCGGACCGGCTGCTTTCGCAGCTTGCGCCGCGCCTGCACCTCCGGCAAGAGAGTGAGATCCTCGCTCACACCTCCATGATCTCTTTCTCTTTGGCCGCAACCAGCGCGTCGATCTCTTTCACGTATTTGTCGGTCAGCCGCTGCAGCGTCTCTTGCATCCGCTTGCTATCATCTTCGGTTATTTCAGACGACTTCAGCCGCCCGCGCAGCTCGTCGTGCGAGCGGTGCCGAACGTTGCGAACCGCCACGCGCCCGTCCTCTGCCTTCTTCTTCACGACCTTGGCAAGATCTCTGCGGCGTTCTTCGTTCAGCGGCGGAACGATCAAGCGAATAGCCGTGCCGTCGACGTTCGGCGTGAGGCCGAGGTCGCTTTTCTCAATCGCTTTACGGATCTCGGGAACGACGCCCTTGTCCCAAGCAGTGATCAGCAGCGTGCGCGTGTCGGGCGTCGAAACGCCGGCAACCTGCTTGAGCGGAACCGACTGGCCATAGGCATCCACATAGAGGCGATCCAGCAAGGTGGGCGTAGCGCGCCCCGTTCGAATCGAGGCGAACTCGGCGCGGGTCGCCTCGACGCACTTTTGCATCCTGGATTCGATCTCTCTGAAATACGCGTCCGTCACGGCGACGTATCCTATACGCTTCTGGCCGCCACGGCCACCGCATCCTCGCGACGACCGACGTAGGTCCCGATGGGCTCTCCCCAGATGACCCGCCGGATGTTGCCCGGCGCGCTCATGTCAAAAACGATCACGGGGAGCGCATTATCCATGCACAGCGCCATCGAGGTCGAATCCATGACCTCCAGCCCGAGCTGCAGCACCTCCATGTAGTCGAGGCGCTCGAAGCGCGTCGCATTTGGATGCTTCTTCGGGTCGGCCGAGTAAATGCCGTCGACTTTTGTAGCCTTGAGAATCGCCTCGGCGCCGACCTCGACCGCGCGCAGTGCCGCCGTCGTATCGGTCGTGAAGTACGGGTTCCCGGTCCCCGCTGCAAAGATGACGACCCGTCCCTTTTCGAGGTGGCGGATCGCTCGACGCCGGATGTACGGCTCGGCAATTTGGTGCATGGCAATCGCCGTTTGGACGCGCGAGGGCACCCCCATGCGCTCGAGCGCGTCCTGCAGCGCCAAAGCGTTGATGACCGTCGCGAGCATTCCCATGTAGTCGGCGGTGGCGCGATCCATCCCGGCCTCCTCGTGCACTTTTCCGCGCCAAATGTTCCCGCCGCCCACGACGACCGCGACTGAGACGCCCGCGCGGCTCACCTCCGCGATCTGTTCGGCCATTGCGCGCGTCGTCCCGACGTCGACGCCGGCGTCCTCTCCGGCGAAGGCTTCGCCGGAGATCTTGAGGAGGACGCGCGAGAACCGCGGTGCGCTCACCTTCCGAATCTTGCTCCTATTCGCCCAAAGCGTATCTCGTGAAGCGGCGAACCCGGATGTTCTCACCGAGCGCGCCCACTGCCCGATTGATCAAATCGGCGACGCTGATCGAATCGTCCTTGACGTATGGCTGCTCGAGGAGGCAGTGCTCCTCGAACCACTTGTTCAGCTTGCCGTCGACGATCTTTTCGATGATCTCCGGCGGCTTGCCGGCGCCGGCGCCGGCGCGAAACTCCTCACGCAGCTCATCGAGGATATCGCTCGGCACGCTCGCGCGGTCGAGGTAGCGGGGCGACATCGCCGCGATCTGAATCGCGACGTCCCGCGAGAGCTCGGCAAACTTTGGACTGCGCGCGACGAAATCGGTCTCACTGTTAACTTCGACGAGCACGCCGATCTTGCCGCCGGAATGAATGTAGCTCGCGATCAGACCTTCGTCGGCCTTGCGCTCGGCCTTGCGCGCCGCGCGCGAGGCTCCGCGCTCGAAGAGCAGCGTCTTGGCTTGCGCGACGTCGCCGGCCGCATCGATGAGGGCTTGGCGGCAATCCATCATCGGCGCGCTGGTCTCCTCGCGAAGCGCCTTGATCTCTTCGGGCTTGGGTTGGTACGAAATCAACTTAGGCCTCCGCCATCGTCAGCGGGGCTTCTTCGGTCTCGTCGGCAGGCGGTGAGTAGGCTTCCTCGTCGTACGCGCTCTCACTCTCGGTCTTCCCTTCGATGATCGCGTCGGCGATTTTGCCGACCATCAACTTGACGGCACGAATCGCATCGTCGTTGCCGGGAATCGGATAATCGATCTCGTCCGGATCGCAGTTAGTGTCGATGACGGCGATGATGGGAATCTTTAGCTTCCTCGCTTCGAGAACGGCGATGCGCTCCTTCTTGGGATCCACGACGAAGACCGCATCGGGCAAACGGTGCATGTCTTTGATACCGCCCAGAAAGCGCTCGAGCCGGTTCATTTCGTCCTGGAGCTTAGCGACCTCTTTCTTGGGCAGCCGGTCGAAGTCGCCCTGAGTCTTCATGTTTTCCAGCTCGCGCAGGCGTGCGATGCGCTTCTGGATCGTTGCAAAGTTGGTCAGCGTACCGCCCAGCCAGCGCTGGTTGACGTAGAACGTTCCGGCCCGCTCCGCCTCCTCACGAACGACGTCTTGGGCCTGCTTCTTGGTGCCGACGAACAGAATGATGCGCCCCTCGCGCGCGAGTCGCTTCACGACCTCATAGGTTTCGCGCAGCTTCGCGACGGTGAGGGCGAGATCGATGATGTAGATGCCGTTGCGCTCTTGAAAGATGAAGGGTTTCATCTTGGGGTTCCACCGGCGCGTCTGATGGCCGAAGTGGACGCCCGCTTCTAAGAGCTCTCGCATGGTAACGACGGACATTGATAACATAACCTTTCTGGCTCCCGACCGCAGGCCTTCCCGCCATCGCGGTCGTGTCCCGGAGCCATGACCACCCCGCCTCCATGCGGGGTGAAGTATTGAACAGCCGCGCGATTATAGCACGAACTCCCCGGCGCGCGGCAAGCAGGCAAGCAAGCTGCCCGCCACGAGTAAGACGGGAAGCGTCCGGCGTGGAATGAGCGCGCGATGCGCTGGTTGGTGACCGGAGGACTCGGCTTTATCGGCTCTCACTTCATTCGCCTCGTCCTGCGCGAGCGGGCGGAGGTATCGGTCGTCAATCTGGACGCGATGACCTACGCCGGGAATCCGGCGAACCTGCGCGACGTCGAGCACGACCGGCGCTATCGCTTCCATAAGGGCGACATCTGCGACGCGGGTGCCGTGGCCGAGGCCGTTGGCGCCGGAGTCGATGCGATCGTCAACTTCGCGGCCGAAACGCACGTCGATCGCTCGATCCTCGATCCGACGGACTTCCTGCGCACCGATATCCTGGGGACGCACGTCCTGCTCGAGGCTCAGCGCCAACGCGGCGTCCCCCGGTATCTCCAGGTCTCGACCGACGAAGTGTACGGCGACGTCGCGGCCGGCGAATCGACCGAGAGCGACCCGCTGCGCCCCCGCAGCCCCTACGCCGCCAGCAAAGCCGGTGCAGACCTTCAGGTTCTGGCATACCACGTTACCTACGGCGCGCCGGTTCTGATCACGCGCGGCAGCAACACGTACGGGCCGCGTCAGTATCCGGAGAAGATCGTGCCGCTCTTCGTCACCAACTTGATCGACGACCAGCCCGTGCCGGTCTACGGTGATGGAGAGCAGATTCGCGATTGGCTCCACGTCGAGGATCACGCGCGCGCCATCCTTCACGTCCTCGAGCGTGGTGAGACGGGCAACGTCTATAACGTCGGCGCGGCAAACCCGCGCACGAACCTCCAGCTGACGCGCCTGCTCGTCGAAGGGTGCGGGCGATC
>JASHXG010000292.1 GCA_030043675.1 Vulcanimicrobiota bacterium | reverse complement strand
GTGAACGTCCCCGTCATTTGGGTCGATGGCCCGTCGAGGTAGACGTAGCCGCCGCGTTTTCCCGCCGATAGCGGATAAACGGCGTCGGCGGCCGTGGCGGCGGGATAGTGCTTCGTCGCGGGATAGAAATCGAGCTCGGCTCGGCCATAGATGATGCCGGTATACTGCGAGTTCACGATGTTATAGACCGAGGCTTGGCCGATCGACTTGTTTGCGAAGATCGGCGCATACTCGCTAACGTCGCGCTCGATCTCCCAGCGTGGGCCGGCGTTTTGCTGCGGCTCCGAGGTCGTCCCAAAGAAGACGTTCGTGGCGCCGATCCAAATTGCGCCGGTTCGATCGTATTGCACTCCCTCCGAAACCCTAAACTGCACCTTCATGATGATCTTGGCGTACGGTCCCGGACAGTTTGCCGGGGGGCGATAGCGGAACGGATGGTCGCTATAATCGGCGAATTTGCCCACCGGCAGTTGCCCCGGAGTGAGCGGCGGAGTGGTCGGCGTGAAGAGCAGGTCGACGCAGGGCGTTTCAGGCGGATGCAAGACCGGCGGGACGGCCGTGACCGGGTAGCTCGCGCCGTGCCCGCCCGCCATGCTGCTGCGGGCGACCTGCGCGATGCGCAAGGCACTGTGCGAGAGCGAGAGCGGCACCGCCGTCGAGACAATCCCGCTGCTGCTCTGCGGCAGCCCTCCGTTCATTGCGCCCGGAGCGGCGCATGCCGTCAATAACGCAAGAAGAGCGAGCCTGATGTTCCGCATTGGCCCGCGTTTCCGCAGCGAGCCGGCATTTCCTCGCACTCCTAGCTTGCGTAGTGCTTGCTTAGCCGTCTGCGCGCGAGGTGCGCTCGCGCAGCACGGCGATCTCGCGGGCTTGCCGCTCGGCCAACGCGCGGAATTTCTCGAGTTCGCGCGTCATCCGCAACGCGTCGAGATGGTCGTACGCCGTTCCCGCCGCGATGCTGATGTTCTTCAGCGCGGCGACTTCGTCGGGATCGATGTCCTCGCCGTTGGCGTGCGCGCCGTAGAGCGCGACCGCCTCGAGTCGCGAGCGCACGAAGACCGGGACCGCGAGGACCGGGATTCGATCGTCTTGCGGTGTGCCGTCCGAGTCGTCGAAATTGTGCAGCCGCAGCGGGCCGTGTTTGCCCTGCACCTGTAGAAGCAGCGGTCCATCGAGCACTTCGCCGTCGCACACGTAGCGACCGTCCCGGTCGCGCTTGAAGAGCGTTGCCGAAGCCAGCGCCAACGCGATCTGCGGCTCGCGTACGAGCGCTTCATCCACCTCGTCGGTGTGTTCTGCGTACGGGAGACCATCGGCAATGCGTTCGAGGCGCGTCTCTGCCGCGTGCCGGCGCCGAAAGAAGACGCTCTCGATCCAAGCCTCGACCTTCGCATGCAGATTTTCGAGCCAGAAGGCCACACCGATCGCGGCCGCCGCGAGCAGAACGACGGTCGCGCCGCTATGCTCGATCAACCGTCCCAGCAGCCATTCGATGAAGGCGAAGATCGCGAAGATCGAGGCGGTCAATACCCCGTAGACGACGGTGCGGCTGACGACAAACGAGATATCGAAGACGCGCTGGCGCACGACGGCGTAAGCCAGCGTGAATGGCCCGACGGCGTAGAGCAGCGCCGAAATCCAAATCAATGGCCCCCACGTCACCAACGCGTAGGCAGCTTCCCAATAGCGCGCCCAGTCGGCCGTGTAGCTGATTAGCGTCATCAATACGCCGGCGATCACCCACTGCAATCGCTGGCGCTCTTGCGGCGCGGTTGTCAAATAGGTTTGGCCCAGCGCGATCGCGGCGACGAGGATCAGGACGAGGGCGGCCAGCGTCGAGCCGAGCGACATCCAGCCGGCCGGGCTCGATCCACGCAAGAGTGCGCTGGCGTCCCAGCCGAGGTTGGGAATTGCGAAGAGCGCACCGATTGGAATCGCGCTGCGGTCGAGCCACGCGGTCCATCGCGTCGTCGGAACTCCGGAGGGGAAGCGCGCCGCAAAGATGATCAAGCCGACCGGTCCGGCGATGGAGAGAACGTCCGATGCGAATTCGGCGGCCAGGAAGAGCGAGTCGGGGAATCGGTACGTGGTAATGGCCGTTGCCGACATGAGATAGAGGAAGAGTCCCCAGGTCATGCGGCTCGGACGTTGGAGAAGAATGACGAGCGCCACGGCGATATAGACGAAACCGGCGAGCCGTAAGAACGAGGGCAGCAATGAGAATCCGGCTTGCTGCGATTCGGCCGCCGTCGGCGGACGTGCCTCGAGCGTGATGGTGCGCGGGCTGCCGGCGTGAACGACGGTCATCGCGATGCGTTCGCCCGGAAGCGCCGGCTGATAACTCAGTCCGATGATCCGATCGTGGAGGCTCGAGCGCGTGAAATCGATCCGATCTCCCGGGACGATGCCGGCTTGCGCCGCGGAAGTCGCGGGATCGACCGATTGGACGAAATAACCGCGCGTGTATGTCAGCGCATAGCCGAAGGTGCTCTGCGGGAGAAAGAGCGTTGCCGTCGCCGCTACGTTGAGCGCGACGACGATCGCCGCCGCGAGCAGCGCCGCGACGCGCTCTCCGGGATGCAGATGCCGGCGCGTCTCCACGCTGCGCTCTACGCCGGGCGTGCGCCCGACTCATCCAGGCGCCCCCGCCGCGCGTACGTCATACGACGCTGTTTTCTTTGAGGAGATATCATGAACGTCAAGTCCTGGTTTTTTGCGATCTCCGCCGCGGGGCTGCTCGCGCTCGCGCCAATCCTGAGCGACGCCGCTCCGATGGCCGGTGCGCCTTCGATGGCGCAGGTCGTCCATGTCGTTGCGTGCGGAGCCAGCGCCGGTCATCCCGAGGCTTC
>JASHXG010000291.1 GCA_030043675.1 Vulcanimicrobiota bacterium | reverse complement strand
ACTTCGCAGCAACGACGGATGGATCAACAGGCGCCATGCAAGAAGGGCCCAATTCTGCCGCACGTAGCCGGCAATGGCCGTCGGAAATACGCCGCCAAAGCAAAAGCCACCGAGCTTGCCGTCGATCGTAGCGCCGAACACGTACGCCTCGTGCGGCCCCTGCATCTGCCAGGCGTAGTATCGCACGACGGCTGCGTCCCCAAGCTTGGTTAGCCAGCTGGACGGAAATGCAGCACGGTGAATCGCTGCCACGGCAGGCAGATCAGAGGGACCCAGCGCTCGAAGGATTGCGTTCATCTAGTATCTTTTAGTTTCTTTCGACGTGAACGTCACACTGCGCAGGCGCCTGGTTGGCTTTGGGACCATTGTCCCAAGAACGCTAGGTTTGCTGTCCTAGCGTTAGGCCTTTGAGGGTACGTGAGAATCGTCAATTTGTGGGGATAAACCCCGCGTGTCTGATTCCGCATCACTCTATTCATATGGGACCGCAACACCGTGGTAGCATTTGTCAATAACGTAATCCGTCTTTATGTCATCGAGGGCCAGGTGCTCTTCGGCAAGGCGCTTTGCCAGGTTTTTGCTATCGAGCCGGACATCTCGGTCGTGGGAGACTCGGAGTCCGTTTCGGCGCCGTCGTTGGCGAAGGCTCGTCCCGATCTGATCTTGCTCGACTTGGACGGGCGCGCCGATGAATTGACCGAAGCACTCGCGCTGTGTCGCCAGGCCGCTCCGCAGGCTAGGATCTGCGTCCTTTCGATGCGGCTCCAGGCCGAACTGATGCAGCGCTGTCTCGCGGCGGGTGCCGAGGGCTATATCATCAAGGACGTCACGCCGGCGGAGCTGATGCGGGCGGTTAAGATGGTCGCCGCCGGCGACACTTACGTCGATCCGCGCGTGGCTGGCGGACTGCTGCGTCGGCGCAGCATGTCCAATGGCCGTCCCGACTTGGATGAACTCTCCGTCCGCGAGACCGAGGTCATCCGGCTGATTGCCGAGGGGCTTTCCAACAAAGAGATCAGCGCCAGGCTGAATTTGTCGGAGAAAACGGTCAAGAACCACATCAGCCGCATATTTTCGAAACTGAACATTTTCGCGCGGGCGCAAGCGGCAGTTCACGCGATCAAGATCGGCTTGGTCTGAAGCGCCCAGCGCAGCGCCTCTAGAACGTCGCCAACATCCCCGTCGGTCATCTCCGGGTAGAGCGGCAGCGAGAGAATCTGCTGCGCGATAAGCTCCGTATTGGGCAGTGGCCCTCCGGTCAGGTGACGATACGCGGTGAACGCGTGCGTCGGAATGTAGTGAACGCTGGTGCCGACGTTCCGGCGGTGCAGCCGCTCGATTAGTTCGTCACGCCCGACACGGGCGATCGCCGGATCCACGACCACGGCATACATGCACCAGCTGTGGCGGTCGTCACGATGTTCGCTCGGGCGCTGGTAACGCAATCCGGGGAGGTCCGTCAGCCCGGCGCTGTAGCGTGCAGCGAGATCTGCGCGGCGTCCTTGCAGCGCCGGCAAGCGCTCCAGCTGGACTAGGCCGATGCTTGCGAGCACGTCGGACATGTTGTACTTGTATCCGGGCTCTACCACGTCGTAGCGCCACGAACCGCCGTTCGAGTAGCGCTGCCAGGCGTCACGGCTCATGCCATGGAGCGAGAGAAGCCGGACTCGTTCGGCAAGCGACCGGTCATTGGTAACGAGCATGCCGCCCTCACCGGTCGTAAGGTTCTTGGTGGCGTAAAAGCTGTACACGGCGGCGTCGCTGAGCGCGCCCGGCCATTGGCCACGATCCAGTGTCCCGGCGCCATGGGCGGCGTCTTCGACGACGGCGATGCTCCGCTTGCGCGCGAAGTCGACGATCTCGGCGATTCCGAGCGGGCGTCCGGCGTAAGGCATCGTGACGATCGCTTTCGTGCGCGTTGTGACAAGCGGTGCGATCGTACGGAGGCTAGCGGCGAACGTGTCCGGCTCGACGTCGCACAAGACCGGTTGCGCGCCAAGCTCGATTGCACACTGGGCCCCGGCGGCGAAGGTGAGCGAGGGCATGACGACTTCATCGCCCGCACCGATTCCCAGCGCCGCGAACACGAGATGCAGTCCCGCCGTGCAGCTGTTGAGCGCGACCGCGTGCGGCACCCCGCACGCACGCGCGAAGGCTTGTTCGAAGGCCGCCGTCTGCGGACCGGTCGTGAGCCATCCGTTGAGTAGCGCCCGCCTGACCGCGGCGACCTCTTCCTCACCGATGGCCGGACGGCAATACGGGAGAAAGGTTTCGCGCGCGCTCATGGCAGAAGCGGCCCGCCGGCTCGCCGCGCGGGCGTCATCGGCGGGGGAGGCGCGGCCCACACGCGCGCAATTCCGAAGGGTCGGCGGACTCGGACGTGCGCGTTGCGCAGAAGGGCCGCCAGCATGAATGCCAGCCAGACATACTTTGTAATCATGACGTCGAGGAAGAGCGCCGCAGTGAACAGGCCGATCAGCGCACCTTCGAGGGCGATTCTAAACGAGTAGTCGGGATCGTCCGCCGGGACGTCGCGCATCATTCGAAACTGCATGTACCAGCCGGCTAGAACCAGCACGAGCCCAACGATCCCGAGCTCGACGCTCGTGCCGAGCAGAAGATCGTGCGGCGCGCGATGCCAGTCCGGAAACTGCGCCTGATTCGTTCGCATGAATGCCTGATCGTACGCGAACGTAAAGTTGTTGTAGCCGGCACCGAGAAGCCAGTGCGATTTGAGGGCATTGATGCCGACCTTCCAGATCGGAAGTCGATGGGAGCCGCCGGTCGAAAGAGCTTGCGCGAAGCGGGCCCAGATCGAGGTTCGCAGGCTCAAGGCAATCAAGCCGACCGCGGCCGGAATTGCGAAGAGGGCGAGTTTCAGGCGCCGCTCGCCGCGCAAATAGAGCCAGCCAACGATCATCGCGATGCCGAGCACGGCTCCGCGCGATCCGCTTTCGGCGACGCCGATCAGCAGAACCGCGAGCGCAGCCAGGCACGCGACGGCTACCGGAAGCCTGCGCGTGCGCAACGCCACCGCGCTGCAGAGCGCGATCGGCACGAGCAGCGCGGCCGCGAAGTGATTGGGATCGATCTCGCTGGTGTCGGTAAGGATCCAGAGCCGGTTGCCGTGGCCGGCAATGTCGACGCCGCTGTGAAAGAGGTACGCGCCGTAGGTTGCCGAGGCAACGCCGCCGAGGACCGCGGCGATTGCAGCGGCGCGCATCGCATTGCGGTCGCTTGGAAAGATCGAAACAGCGGCGTAGAGCGTTACGAGTTCCAGGGGCGTCGGCAGCATCGTAAACACCGACTTCTGATCGAGCGCCCAGAACGCCGTCGCCCCCATCCAGACCACGAACGCGCCCCAGACGAAGAGCGCCGGCGGCGGCTTCACGGCGCGATGCGTGCGCAGTAAAAACGTCAGCAGCGCCGCGCCCGCGAGGATGCCCAGTATTTTCGTCAGCGTGCCGAACGCGTTGATGTCGAGGAGATTGTCGAACGGAACGAGCACGACGAAGAGGCCGAACGGAAAGACGATCGGCGCCACGACCGCGAGATAGACGAAGACGGGGCCGCCGATCGCCGCTAGCGCCAGCGCCGCGCCGGTTTTGGTGCCGGCCAGCTGCGTGATGGCTATCGATGCGAGTCCACCGGCCGCCGCAAGCGCGGCGGCCGTTACCAGCGAAGTAACGATGCGTCCCCGCCTGACCTGGTCGATCACGTCGGCTTACCCGGAGCTTGGAGCCGCAACGTAAAGACGTGCACGGTGTCGCGATAGAGCTGGCGCAAGAGGCTCCAGTAGAGGCGAAAATCGTCCTGCGTTGGTACCAGCATTGCGCGCGGCGCGATTCCGGTTCCGCGCGCAAAGTAGAAAAGCGCAAGCCCCTGACCGGCGACGTAGGCGACGGTTGAAGCGACTGCCGCCCCGGCGATCCCGAGGTGCGGCACCAGAATCAGACTGCCGGCAATGCAGAGCGCGGCCGATGCGCCGCTCAGCACGAGCGAGATCTCGGGCCGCGCGAGCTTGAGAGTGTAATACGTCGAGATCGGGCTTCCTATTGCCAGCGCCACGACTCCAACGAGCAGGATGCGTAGGGACGGCACGAGCGGAAGGAATGCCGAGCCGTAGATGACTCGAATCACGAGCGGAGCCGCTACGAAGAGCGCGACGCATATCACGATCGCCGTCAGGAGGTTGTTTCGGACACAGCGCGCCGCCAGTCGCGCGGCAGCGTGCCGTTCCATGCCTCCGATATGGGGCGACGTGACGAGCGCCGCAACCTGCGTCGGCAGCAACAGGCTCTGCGGCGCCGAGGTCGCAACGCTGTAGAGCCCCAAATCGACCGGCGGTAAAAGGACGGCCACGATATAGAGATCCGCCCGATAGTTCAGCAGTGTGACAATTGCGGTGGCGCCAACCTTGAGCGCCATCCACACGTATGACCGCAGATCCACGGGATTGCCAGCTTCGAGCCGGCGCGCGTGCAGCAGCATGGCAAGGAAGGCGATCGCGGCGACGAGCGTGGTCGAAGCGATCCAGGCCGCGATCGCTACGTAGGGGGTGCGCGCGACCAGAATCAGTCCGGCCGCCGTCAGCACGAAGGTGACCACCGTGGTGGCTAGCGTGACCGTGGTGGAGACTCGGACGCGACGAATTCCCACTACGTAGCCGCTGATGACGTTCACCGCCGCCGCGGCAGGTAACGATGCAATCGCCGCTGGAGCCGCCCACAGTGCATGGGCCAGTGCTGCGACCGGCACGACCGCAAGGGCCGCTACCAAGACGAACAGGAGCGTCGTAATCGCCGTCGGCCCGGCGATGTGCCGTCCCGCCTTGCCGTTGAGAAGGTAGTAGGACGTTGCGGATGACAGGCCCGCGAAGGCGGTCGAGACAAGCCCGGCCTGTACCATCGGCAGTGCGTAGATGCCCTTTCCGGCGGGTCCGAGGACGCGCGCCGTCAATATGCCGACCGCAAGGGCTCCGAATATGTTGACCGTGCGCAGAGCGAACGTGTAGAGGCCGTCGTAGAGAATGCCATGTGCGACCGGAGTGATCGGGACGTTAGACCGCACGGTGAAAGATAAACTCCGCGGCGGTCTTGAAGACGATCACCGCGTCGAGGAGCGGCGAGACATGTTCGATATAGAAAAGATCGTAGGGCAGTACGTCGGGCATGTCGCTCGGCCGCAGGTTGCGCTTGAGTTGAACTTGCGCCCATCCCGTGAGCCCGGGCCGCACGACGTGCCGTTCGTCGTAGTGCGGGATCGTCCGCGAGAAGCGTCGAGCGTAGTCGATCATCTCGGGACGCGGGCCGACGAGCGACATCTCCCCGCGAAGCACGTTGAAGAGCTGCGGCAGCTCGTCGAGGCTGGAGCGACGCAAGAACGCGCCCACGCGCGTAATGCGCAGGTCGCCCGGGCTGGCCCAGGTCGACCCCGAGGCCGGGCGCATCGTGCGGAACTTGAAGAGCCCGAAGTGCGTTCCGCTGCGACCAAGACGTTCCTGGCGAAAGAAGATTGGGCCGTTCGAGTCGATGGCGATCGCCGCCGCCGTGGCCAGCATGACCGGCGACAGAACCAGCAGGCCGAGAACGGAAAGCGAGACGTCGAAGGCGCATTTCCAAAAGAAGAAGATCGGGCGAGTAATGCGCCAGTGCGCTTGCGGCGAAATGCAGCGCGTGCCGGCGAAGGGCAACTCGCTGTTGGCATAGCGCGCACAGTGAAGCACAACGTGGATCAGGCTGATCGCAATCCCCGCGACGACGAGCACGATGATCGGGAGCCAGCCCTGGATGCCCGTCACGAGGTGAAGTAAAGCCCACAGGGGTATCGCCGCCAGCGCGCAGGCGGCCGCGACATGATAGATCTCGTCGCGCGCGCGCACGGCATACGAGGTCTGATAAGCGCCGCAAATCGCTAGTGCGCCGCAAATAATCACGCAAGCTGCCGGACCGGCGAAGGCCGGTAGGCCAACCGCGTACGCTGCGGCCAGGACCGCGAAAACATCAGACGAAAGCAGAGCGATCGTCCAAACGATGGATAAGCGCTCCGGCAAGCGACCGCGCACGCGCTGCGCGTAGAGTGTCGGTTGCTCTTCTCCGAGGAAGTTAGGCTGGGGCGTGCTTACCATGTGCGATCCGTCTCCTCTCTTCTCGGGTTTCGCGGGCGCGGTGCAGTGAGCCGCGCAGGCGCGAGTAGGCTGCAAACGCAATTCCCTCGCGCTTCAGCTCCGTATACGGAACGTTTCGCGCGCCGAGACCGCGCTTGAATCGCTCTACACCGGGGAGCCCTTCACTTGCGCCGAGGTTATACCAACGCATCTTGCGGCGGGCGGCGGCCTCGATGAGCGCGAGGTTCAGCGCGTTGCTCGGGCGCAGCCGGCTAAAGGCTGCACGCATCGCCGCGCTCCAAAAAAACAACTCTTGCGATCCGTAAAGGACGATCCCGCCCGCAATTGGGTGCCCGTCGCACTGGGCGAGCCAGATCTCAACGTCGCTCTCTCCGTAGGCGACCAATCCTTCGATCAGCTCGCGGCTGAAGGGCGGGTGGTGCAGTCCCCAGCCTTCGGATGCTTCACGCAAAATGCCATAGTAGGTCGTTGCGCCGAGTCCGGGCGAGCTGCTTGGCTCGCAGCTCACGCCGTTGCGAAACGCTTGCCCCGCCATGCGGCGGCTCACGCCGCTCATGCCGCGCAGCGCCGCGTCGGCGCCGCCGGTCAGCTCGATGACCGCCGTCTCACGGCGAGTCTGATGCCAGGCCGGCATCGGCTCGCAGGCAACGAGCGGCCAAGGCGTGACCGTAAGTGCATCGCAGGCGCGCGCGATCTCCGCGATGGCGCGCGAGAACTCCGGCGGTGAAGCGATCGATCCGTCGTCGCGCAGCGCGCACGTGTACGAGCCCAACGGCATGCCCACGAACGCCTTCCAGCTCAGTTTTCCGCCGGCAACCTGCATAAGCGGCACCAGCAGGCTGCCGTCGGCGTGGCTGACGTGCACCGGGTACGGCCGCAGGTGCGGGTAAGCGTACGCAAGTGCCAGAGACCAAGCCGGACGCGCGAAGAAGGTCGGCGCCGGATGCCGCGCGTCGAAGCTTTTCCATTCATTGATTGTGAGTGGATGAATCATCGTACGCTCTCCCAGCTGCGGACAATTTGGCAGACGGCGCGCTCGGTCGTATATTCGCGGGCTATATTTTCTGCCGCAGCGTATTGCGCGAGCAACTCGCCGCGGCGATGACGCTCGATGAGCGCCCGAAGGCCCGTCCGCAAATCCGACCGATCGCGGATGTGGAAGGCATAGGGAAACGGTTTCGACCACATGACATAGCGGCCGAAGGAAAGGGCCTCGAGCACCATGAGCGAGAGTCCGTCGTGCGGAGTTAGCCGAATCAGCACCGTAGCTTGCTCGTAGACTCCCCGAAGGTCGTCGCGCCAACCCAGATTCGTCGCCTCTACTCCGTCCGGCACACGCAGATCCCCGCCTCCGACGATCAGTACGCGCACGGACTCAGAAGCGAACTCTTCCAAGAGCGACTCGTAGTCGCACTTCCCATAAAACTCCGTGCGCGATTTGGGAAGGTAGAGCATGATCGTAAAGCGCTCGGGCAGCGGCTTGACGCCGCCCCCGCTGTGATGGCGCAACGGAAGCGGAGCGATGTCGGACTCCAAGCCGAGATCTTGCAGCTCTTGCGCCGTCCAAGAGATTTCCGTCAAGTGCTTGATTGCCGAGGAGCGCAGTCGCTTGCGCAACGCCGGCCTTTTCTTGAGGTACTCGATGTCCGAGCCGACCCAATGGATGACGTGCGGCTTGCGAAGGAGTCGAGCGCACAGCGCGACCCAACGATCGGTCAGCGGGCTTCC
>JASHXG010000290.1 GCA_030043675.1 Vulcanimicrobiota bacterium | reverse complement strand
CGCTGCCCTCATCGGCGACGCTCGTAACGCGGCCAACCGTCACGAGGTCCGTTTGTAACGTCCGCCCGGGTCACGCGCTCATCGAGAGCGGTTACACGAATACGACGGTAACCGGCCCCGATGTCAGAATATGCCAATCTGTAAAAAATGGACAGCCGCCGAACGGATCATCCGTTCGGATAGGCAGAAATTCATCCAAACGGAGGAGTGCGCGTAGCCGGAACATCCGCTAGAGTGCAGCCGTGTCTAGATCAGAAGTCGCCTCGCACTGCGGCGAATTTTGCGAAGTGCGGCCCTACCGCGACGGACGCTATTATGGGCGCCTCTTGCGCATCGGCGGTGACCGTTTCGTAGTGGAAGGGTATGACCGGAGTGGTCGGTCCGTCGCGGTTTTCACGGCGAGTGAGGTAGCGTCCATCGTCGTGCTGCCCCTCCCGCATCTCTAAGCCGCTCCGAGGCGCGTCGCTTAGAACCCTACGTTTGGACAGGCGCCGGTTCTGGAAGATGCAACTGCTCCGTGACCGAGTCGTATTCGAAGAGTTCGGCGTAGCGTCCCCAGTCGACTGCCGTAGCCAGTTGGCGTTGCGCCTCTTCGGCCGGAAAGTGTTCATCCCAAAGATCCAAAAAGAACTCGGCTGAGATATCGCCGTCGGGACATGCCTCGAGCGTTTTAACCATCGTTTCGAAGATCGGAATGCACTTGAGCAATTGCTCCCGGAAAATTTCTTTACTGCGCAGAATCGTCGCGCGCGCGAACTCGCGTCCTACATCGGTTAGCGCAACCCTTCCCGCGACCGTCTGCGCGAAGCCGAGCGAGACCTCGGCTTCTAAGATGGCTAGTAAATCGTCCGGCGAGACTGCCAGACGATCGGCTAGCACCGCAATCTCTATGCTTTCGTCGGGCTTCTTTGAGAGAATCTCGAGCAGGCCGCTGATGCCGCCGATGCGCACGTGGGGAAGGGGCTTCGAGAAGGGCGAGACGACGGCCGGCACGGGATGATGAACCGTTTCGAACGATACGTCGGCCGCGGGGTTCGTCATCACCTGGTAGAGGTAATCGACGAGCTCCTTGAATCGCGAAGCTTTGCGATCGTGCGGACGCGGCAAATCTATCGTGATCTCTCCACGAATGTGGCCGGGATTCGAGCCGAGGACCAGCACGCGATCTGCAAGCAATACTGCCTCCTCGATGTTGTGTGTCACCAGCAGAATGCTTTGCGAGGGGAAGCTTCCGGCATTCCAGAGCGCATCTATTTCGCCACGAAGATTTTCCGCCGTGAGCACGTCAAGCGCGCTAAACGGTTCATCCATGAAGAGCACTTTCGGTTCCACGGCCAGAGCGCGCGCATATCCGACGCGCTGCTTCATCCCTCCCGAGAGCTCCTTGGGATAGGAGCTTTCGAAGCCGTCGAGGCCGACCAAGTCGATCATGCGCAGAGCGCGCTGCTCTCGCTCCGCCGGCCCCACGCCGCGTGCTTCGAGCCCGAGCTCGACGTTCTGCAAGACGGTGAGCCACGGCAGAAGGGCAAAGCTTTGAAAGACCATCGCAACGTCGGGATTCGGTCCATTCAGGGGGCGGCCGCTGCTGATGACGACGCCCGCGCTCGGCGGAATGAGTCCGGCCATGATCCGCAGGAGCGTGCTCTTTCCGCTTCCGCTACGGCCCAAGAGCGCGAGCAATTCGCCGCCTCGAACGAGGAGCGAGATCCCGCGCACCGCGGTGAACTCGCCCTTCCCGCCAGGTAAAGGAAAGCGTTTGGTGATGTCCTGGCACACGATCAAGTCTTCGTTCATAGCGAAAACCGCGTTTGCGAGAATGCGTAGAGCCGCCGCCAAACGAATCGATTGATGGTTACGACGAACAGGCTCATGACGCAGATTCCGAGCGCTTCGCGCGCGCCATCGCCTTTGCCCGTCGCCTCCGTGATATAAGCGCCTAGCCCGGTCGCCGCCAGCGTCGAACTGCCCCACGTTACGACCTCCGAAACGATGCTCGCGTTCCAGGCGCCCCCGCTGGCCGTGATGGCGCCCGTTACCCACGACGAGAAGACCCCGGGAATGATGAACCGCCGCCAGCGCAGCCATCCCCGCACTTCGAGATCGGCGGTCATCTCACGGAGCTCCGTAGGAACGCTTTGCGCACCGGCGATCGTGTTGAATAGCACGTACCATTGTGCCCCTAGCGCCATCAACAAGATGCAGCCAAAGTTGATTGGAACGCGAAACGCGATGAAGGCCATGGTCGCAAAAGGGAAGAGAATATTTGCCGGAAACGACGCGAGAAACTGCGCGACTGGTTGCAGCGCGCGCGCCAGGCGCGGATGGAACCCGATCGCGACGCCGGCCGGTACCCAGATCAGCGTCGCAACGGCCACGAGAACCAAAACGCGCGTCATCGTCGCGGCCGCCAGCGCAAAGGCATGCCCGACCTCCTTCAACCCAACCGTCACGAGCATAAAGTGCGCAATATACGCACTGAGCAGTACCAGCGCGACGATGAGTGCGGCGTTAAAAGCATGCTCGCCGATCGCATGCCCTCGCCCACGCTGAAACGACGGGTGTACCCGGGTGATCCGCGACAAGACACGGTTAACGACTTCGGCGACAGGTGCCCAAGCGCGGGCCACGAGCTTGAGGACTTGCGCCGAGCGAATGATATCGTACACCCACGACTCGGGCTGACTCGCCGCCGCGCTTTGCTCGAATCGGAACTTATCAGCCCACGCGACGACGGGACGCCAGAAGAGCTGATCGACGATGACGATCACGACGGCGATAGTGATCGCCGCCCACACGAGGGCCGGCACGTTCTTCTGCAATACTGCCGACGCGACATACGATCCGATTCCCGGGAGCGTGTAGTTGACGTTTCCGACGCTGATTGCCTCGCTTGCCGCCAGGAAGAACCAGCCTCCGCCAAAACTCATCATCGAGTTCCAGACGAGGCCCACCATGCTCGACGGTACCTCTATTTTGACGAACCGTTCCCACAGCGAAAGATTGTAGAGCGAGGCGGCTTCGGTAAGGTCCTGCGGGATCGAGCGCAGCGACTGGTAGAAGGAGAACGTCATGTTCCACACCTGAGCGGTAAAAATCGCGAAGACGGAGGCGAGCTCCAGCCCGAGCAGGCTGCCGGGAAAGAGCGCGATGAATCCGGTTACCGTGATGGTTAGGAACCCGAGCACGGGGACCGATTGCAGAATGTCGAGCAGCGGAATCAAGACTCGCTGCGCACGCCGGCTGTGCGCCGCAGCGTAGCCGTACGCAAACGTGAAGAGCAGCGACCAAATCAGGGCGACGAACATGCGTAACGTCGAACGTGCTGCATAATACGGCAAGAACCGCGGCGCAAGGTCGATGTGTGGAATGAGATGTTTCTGCGGAACGAACGCGACCAGCGTTCCCGAGCCGATTCGTGCGAGCGCCGTCAACAACGCGATTGCACCCAGGATGACGACCACATCGGCCAGTCCGAACGGCGGCCGCCGCAGCGTTCCTGGAGTTGGGTACGTAGCCAGGGTTAAGCCGGAGTTGCCGGCTGCTTGATGCGCCAGCCCCAGTCCAGGTTGGACCTCGGCCACAGATACGGCGCGGCAAGCGGTTCTGCGCCGGACGGCTGCGGATACTCCGGCGTGGTCAACATCCGATACACGATCACTAAATTCGGTGGTTGCGGCATCGATAAGCGCTTTCCCCTTTGGCCGTGAGCCGGACGAGCCCGCCGCGACGCTTTAGTATCGAGGTCGGGCCGTTCACCTTAAGGCGAGTAGAATAAAGATTAAGGCGCTGGGCGTCGGCGGTTGGGCATGCCATGAGATTTTATCGACGGCGCAGTACTAGACGCCCGTGATCGTTCTGCTCGGCGTGCTCGTCGTCGTCATCGGCTTTGCCCTACGCTTTAATCCATTGCTCGTTGTGACCGTCGCGGGGATCACTTCCGCACTTTTGGGCGGCTTGAGCCCGCTGCACGTGCTCGAGGCTTTCGGCACCGGGTTTGCCGCAAGCCGGTCGATAAGCATCGCCTTCATCGTGCTGCCGGTCATCGGGCTCTTGGAGCGCTATGGCTTGCAGCAGCGCGCGAAGATGCTGATCTCACGCGCCGCGGTGCTTACGGCCGGGCGTCTCCTGTTGCTGTATCTCTTCATTCGTCAGCTCGCCGCGGCGCTGGGACTCACGAGCATCGGCGGGACGGCGCAGATGGTACGTCCCGTGATCTATCCCATGGCCGAAGGCGCGGCGATGCGCTCGTACGGCCAAACCTCGCAGCTACTGACCGAGACGATTAAAGCGCACGCCGCTGCAGCCGATACGATAGGCGCCTTTTTTGGCGAGGACTGCTTCGTGGCGGTCGGTTCGGTTTTGCTGATCGTCGGCTACGTCAACGCCAGCTATCATCTCAAGCTCGATCCGCTTCAGGTCGCGATCTGGGCGGTTCCAACGGCGATCGCCGCATTCGTGATTCACGGATTCCGGCTGCTGCGTCTGGACGGTCGTCTCGCCGCAATTGCAAGCGCTGAAGCTCAAACGAAGCCGCAGTGATCACCGCCGAATGGATCTACTGGCTGCTTGGAGGCTTCTTCTTCATGGTCGGCGTTGAGATTGCGCTCGATCCCGCGCATCGGAAGCGTTGGACGAACGCTGCTTTCTGGTGTTTGCTTGGCGCATCGCTTTGCTACGGCAGCTTCGTTCCCCGGCTGCCGGCGTGGCTACTGGGCGTGGCGGTGATCGGCATGGCGCTCATCGCGGGCTTCGGCCTGACCGGTTCCGGCGACGTGCGCACGACGGGCGAGGCCCAACGCGCCGCAAGTGCCGCGCGCACGGGGAATGCGCTGTTCGTTCCGGCGCTGACGATTCCGGCGGTGACGGTACTGGTCTCGCTGGGAGCCGGCCGCCTCGTTATCGGTGGACGTCCCTTGCTGGCGCAGCAATCGCAGACTCTCGTCGGCCTCGGGATCGCGACGATCGTTGCGCTCGGCGTTGCGTTTGCGCTCCTGCGCCCGAAGCCCGCGACGGTCGCGCTGACCGAAGGGCGGCGTCTGCTCGAGTCGATCGGGTGGGCGGCGTTACTCCCACAGATGCTCGCCACCCTGGGATTGCTCTTTACGAAGGCCGGCGTCGGCACGCAGGTCGGCGCGATCGCCCAACATCTCGTTCCGGAGCATTCACGACTCTTTGCGGTGATCGTCTATGCGCTCGGAATGGCCGGCTTCACGATCGTCATGGGCAACGCCTTCGCGGCCTTTCCGATCATGACCGCAGCGATTGGTTGGCCGCTGCTCGTCGAGCACATGGGTGCACATCCGGCGCCGCTCTTTGCGATCGCGATGCTCTCGGGTTTTTGCGGGACGCTCTGCACGCCGATGGCGGCGAACTTCAATCTCGTGCCGCCGGCACTGCTGGAGATGCGGGATAAGTACGCGCAAATCAAAGTCCAGATACCAACCGCAGTCGTGCTCCTAGGCGTCAACATCGTTTTTATGTTGGTGTTCCCGTTCCGATGACCCGTCTGGCCGACGGGCTGGCGCCGCGCATCGCGCCCGTGCTGCTTGCAAACCTCACGACGCCTTGGCCGTATCATGACTCGCACGTTTTCGAAAACGGCGACCCGCCGCACGATCCATTTGTCGCGCATCCCGCTTTCGCGAACTCTTTCGATTGGCATTCGAGCGTGCATTCGCATTGGACTGCCCTGCAGCTGGCCGGACGCGGGGAGGCGGACCTCGCGAATGCGCTCGCACGAAATCTCAGCGCGGCGAACGTCGCTGCCGAAACGAAGTATCTGCGTCGGCGCGAAGCGTACGAACGGCCCTACGGCTGGGCGTGGGCGCTGCTCTTGGCAGCGTCGGCGCAAACCTGTGCAGTGAAAGCGGTCTGCTCCGGCGCCGCGGCACTGTGGCAGATGGGCACCGCGATCGGCGACGCCGCGCTGCGCTGGCTCGACGTTCTGCCGTTTCCCGTACGCCACGGCGTTCACTCCAACACCGCGTTTGCAATGGGGTTGATGCATGACGCGTGCGATGCGCTGAAGCTTGATACGCTGAAGCGCGCGATCGAGCAGCGTGCGCAAGCGTGGTTCGGCGCCGATCGCGAATGGCCGGCGGCCTTTGAACGCAGCGGCAACGACTTTCTTTCGCCGGCGCTCGCCGAAGCCGATCTCATGCGCCGCATACTCGCTCGCGAGAAGTTTGCAGCGTGGTGGCACGGCTTCATACCGGAGCTTTCGCCGCAATCGCCGTTGCTTTCGGTTGCGAATGTCCCGAAGGTAGCGGACGGGCAGATCGTGCATCTCCACGGTCTCAATTTGTCGCGCGCCGCTGCTTTGGCAGCAATCGCGCGGTCGTTACGCGATTCGACGCTGCTCGAATACGCTCGACGGCTTTACGATGCGAGCGTCGATCGCGCGGTTACCGGCCATTACAGCGAGTTGCATTGGTTACCGACCTTTGCTTGGAGGGCGGCTACGGCGATCGACGCCTCGGAAGCGGCGATGGCGGATCTCGACTAGGTGCCTCTACGCGTGTTGCACGATGCTGTGCCGCCGCTCTTGCTGATCATGGTGAACTCGATGGATGGATACTGTAACCTCCCCTCCTTTTTGGGCGCGTGTGTGAAGTAGAGGTTGTTCGATTCACCAGTCGTTCCGCTATCGGCCGGGCACGTCGGTTTCTTCTTCAGGCTGGTGTCCGTCTGCAGGTTCACGGTGATCCTCGACCCCGAGTTGAAGACGGCGATACCGCCGCCGGCGTTGCCGATAACGTTGAACTCGGCACCCATCCAATGCGAAGCGAGATCCACGATTCCGTCGCTCTGAATGTCCAGATACTTGTACTCCGTCGTGCCTACCGAAAGGTAGATGCTGTCGCCGCTCAAAGCCGCCTGTCCGGTTTCGGTGAGTTTGCCGAGATCCGTAATCGAGACGTTCGGAATGTAAACGGCTTCCGGGCTATTTTGGACGCATCCGATATTGCCGACGAGCTGCCAACCTGCTCCCGGGGGACAGCTAGAGAAGCCGGGTTCTGAAGTGGCAACGAGCCAATCCTGAATGAAGAGGTATGCGGTGCCGCTCGGGGGATTCTCGAAGACGAACTGTTCCCAGCCGTCGCAATTGGAAAGGCTGCCACACGCGGCAGTCGGAAAGAAGTACGAGTTCAGCTGCAGTGTGTAGCTGTTTAAACCATTTTCGCTACCGTCTTCGGTTTGCACGGTTTTCACCCCCCTGACCTTCGGAAACGTGCCGATAGCCATGGAGATGAGATTAGGGTTCGTGTCCGCCGTAAAGTCGAGCCCGTCACCGACGTTGGCCGGTCGGATCCCCGGGCGGCGCGAGGGCGGAACCGGATACCAAAGACGCGGCGGGGTTCCGCAAGCGACGCGCGTCCATTCGGTCGACGGGTACGTTGCCTTGAAGCACCCTGCACCCGTCAATCGCTTTTGCAGTGCACTATGCCAGGAATCCAGTGAGCCGGCTAATTTGCTGGCAGAGGCGGTTCCGCCGGATGGAAACAGCGCCGAACTCGAACACGCCGAGAGCGCAACGGACAAGAGTGCGATCGCAGCTAGTCGTGAAAAATTCATGATTAAACAACCCTCCAACGGACACTCCCGCAGCAGGTTGCACTTTTACGACGAACGCGCTTCGACCACCTCTGGCTTTAGGCCGGCGCGGCCAGAGCCTTCGCGATGATCTCCTCGATGTCGGCGAAGCGACCGATGCTGAGCTGTTCGCCGTTGAGAAAGAACGTCGGCGTGCCTTCTACACCTTGATCGGCGCCCTGTCGAAGGCTGCGCTGAATCGCATCGATAACGGCCGGGCTGGGGAAGTCACGTTCGAAGCGGTCGACGTCGAGCCCTGTGTTGCGCGCGTAGTCGAGGAGATCTGAGTCCTCCAGCTGCCGCTGATGCTCGAACAGGAGGTCATGCATCTCCCAGAACTTGCCTTGCAGTCCGGCAGCTTCAGCAGCTTGCGCCGCATGCAATGCGTGTGGGTGGATTTGCGTCAGGGGAAACGGCCGGAAGATCTCCGCTAAATCGTTCTTGAAGCGCTCTGCGGCTCGCTTCACATACGGGAACGCCATCCCACAGTACGGACACTCGAAATCCGCATACTCGACGAGCGTCAGGCGCCCGTTGGGGTTTCCGCGCACGTAGTCAGGCATCTGCCGGTCCCCGGTCGATGCCGGCTGAGTCACTCCTCACGCTCGCGCCGGCGGTACTTACGAGTGGCTATCAGAATGCACGCAGTTGAACAGATCGCTCTGCCCTTCTACCGGCGTGCACTTAACTTCCATATGCGAAGAGACATGATGGTCGCGCAGACAGGCTTGTTCCTGACATATTGTGTTCGCGTCCGACGGCTTACACTGCGGGCCCTTATGCTCGTGGGTTTCCATCGTTCACCTCGTGCGGTCACGGCTTGCTTTACCCGGCGTTCCAAGTTCTTCATCGCCTGACGCTTTCCGCGTGACTCGTCTGGAGATCGTCATACGCTTCCGAGCGGTCTCCTGGTTTGAGTGATGGCTAGTGCAATTGGGACTGCCAGTCTTTAGGGACGCGACCTTGCGGTCCCGGAACGGGTTGATCCTCCGGATGCCACCGCGGTTTGGCCAGTTGCGGACCGTCTAGAAACTCCCCGGTCGCATAATCGTAGAACCAGCCTTCGCCCGGTTCGAAACTCGCGATAATCGGGTGGCCGGTTTCGCGAGAATGCGCCGAGGCGTGCTGATGCGGCGAGCTGTCGCAACAGCCGATATGGCCGCACTGTGCGCACCGGCGAAGATGCAACCACCAGCCATTTTCGGCCAGGCACTCGACGCAACCGGTACCCGACGGCGGCTTTTCGGCATCGATTCCCGACAAATCGTGAGTCATGAGCTCACGTTCCTCTCGTCTGCGCGTGAAGCCTTGCAGCAGCGACCGTCTTCAGACGCGATCGCCGGACAGGTCGAACCAGAGACGTTGCGAAGAAAAACCGAATGCGCAAGCGATTAAATCCTCTAGCCGCCGGGACAGCGGCGGCGCTTCTCGCAGGCTGTGCCGTGGGCGGCCCTTCCGCGCAACAGCCGATCGCAGAGTCTTTAAACGTCCATACGTATCCGCTGGGCGCCTATAGCTCGAAGCGCCTCTCCGTTCTTCCTCGCGCCAGGCTCGCGCACGGAAGTGCCTCGTACGCCGTGAAGCGAGACTCGCGGCTGGTCTACGTGTCTAACCTCGGCGCGGGCGCGATCGACGTTTTTTACCAACGTGGCAAGGATCAACAGCCAATCGCAACGATTACGAATGGGATCTTGGGACCGGGGGGTCTCACGACCGATCGAAAAGGCAATCTGTACGTAGCCGACGAGGGTGAAATCAGCGGGAAGTGGACCGTGCAGGTCTATGCACCCGACGCAACGTCGCCCACCAAGAGCTACACGACGGATCTCTCTTCGCCAACCGACACCGCCGTCGCAAAAGACGGAACGATCTACATCGCGAACTTCAACGGTGACAGCAATGGTTGGGTAGCCGTCTATCCCAAAGGCAAAGTTTCAAAGGAATATCGCCTCTCTGATTTTGGCGGAGGCGCTCCCCTTTCGGTGGCGCTCGACTCTAAGCAAAATCTCTACGTGATGTACGACGTCAACGGCGGCAGCGCGGTCAACGAATACAAGCCTCGAGCAAAAACCGGCACCGACCTCAACCTGGTCTTTAGCAGTGGGGGCGGCATCCAGGTTGATGCAGCCGGCGACATTCTGGTGGCCCAGCAACTGGATCCATCGGAAATCCTGATCTTTCCACCCGGGAAAACGGAGCCGTCTCAGACGATCTCCATGCCCGGCGGGGGAGAGCCGTTCAATTTCGCCCTCAACTTTGGGAGCAGAGCGCTCTTCGTCGGTGAATACCAGGAGGCTAACCAGGTCGACCGATTCGCATACCCGTCGACGAAGTTTAAGTACGTGATCGCGAACGGCTTCGAAAATCCATCCGGAGTCGCTACCGCGCCGTACGAGTTTTAGTCGCTCGATGTCGAATGATGAGGCCACGTTCGATGACGTGGTGCCGCCGATTTCGCCGGAAGAGGCGAAGACGCTGATCGGTCGAGGAGACGCGATCGTCATCGATGTTCGCGAAGCGCATGAAGTGGCGCGGACGGGTAAGGTAGCGGGGGCCTTACACATCCCGCTCGGTTTGTTGCCCTCGCACGAGTTCGATCGGGGGAAGGCCCTCTTGTTGTATTGCGCCGTCGGCGAGCGTTCGGAACTCGGCGGGCGCACTCTGAAATCGCTCGGTTACCGGAAGGTTTTCAATCTTGGCGGGTTCCGCGACTGGGTGAAAAGCGGCGGCGCCGTCGATAAGGCTAACTAAGGCGGCTGCAGTCCACAGCCTCTAGAGGGGGCGCACGCTAAAGCATCCGGTCGAGATAGCGGAGCACGCTCTCGGCCTCACGTTCGACATTCGAACGGAGACTTTGCGCCTTTGTGACGTCTCCTCTTATGGCCTCGATCTCCATCTCTTCAAGCAGGTCACCGAGTGCCATGGCCCCAATCGTTCGCGACGACGATTTGAACGCATGGGCTGCGGATTTGATTTC
>JASHXG010000289.1 GCA_030043675.1 Vulcanimicrobiota bacterium | reverse complement strand
CATGGCTGGCGCAGGTTTTGGTACATTACGCTGCCGGCGATCGTTCCCTTCATCGTTACCGGGTCGCTCCTTGCCTGGGCGCAGGGCTGGACGATCGTGATCGTCGCCGAGGTCTTGCACACGTACATCCCGCACGGAACTCAATCGCAAGACTTGCTCGGCTTGGGCAGCCTGCTCGTAGACTCGAACGCCCAAGGGCAGAGCTCGGTGTTTCTGGCAACGCTCACCGCCATGATCCTGGTCATCGCGCTCATCAATCTGGCCGTATGGCAGCCCCTGCTTCGCTTCTCTCAAAGGTTCAGGTTCGACTAGTGGAGGCGCCGATCGTTTTTAGGCGCGTCTACAAGACGTACGAGACGCCGCCGGTTTACGTCGTCCGCGACCTTTCGTTCTCGGTGCAGCCCGGCGAGTTCTTCTGCCTGGTCGGTTCGTCCGGATGTGGAAAGTCGACGGTGATCAAGATGATTGCAGGAATCGAGAAGCCGACGAAAGGCACGGTCGTGCGTCCGCCACATGTTGGGATGGTCTTTCAGTCGTATGCGCTGCTTCCGTGGCTAACCGTCGAAGAGAACGTTGCCTTTGCGCCGCGCATGCAGCGGCTTGATGCAAAGAGGGTCACGCAGCGCGCTCGCCACTACATTCAAATGGTTCACCTCGAGGCGTTTGCCAAGAAGTACCCCCGAGAGCTCTCCGGAGGCCAGCGACAGCGCGTCGGCATCGCGAGAGCCCTGGCCGTGAATTCAGAGGTCCTGCTGATGGACGAGCCGTTTTCGGCTCTCGATCCGGTGAATACCGACGAGCTGCACGCGGAGATCCTGGAAATTTGGGCAGCGACGAAAAAAACGATCGTCTTGGTTTCGCATCATTTCGAGGAAGCCGTTCTACTGGCCGATCGCATCGGAGTAATGATGCACGGCAAGCTCGAGCAGATCATTTCGGTGGCCCTTCCCCGTCCACGTCTTGAGGATTCGCCGCAATTCGCGCTTGAAGTAAAGCGGGTACGCCAATCCCTAGAGGCGACTCCCGTCAAGCCCTGTTAATGTGAGAGTCTTCGATGCGCGGCAAACGCGAGTATGGCTACGACCGGAACGACGAGCAGCAGCCTTAGCGCAATGGCGTTAATCGACGCGCTTACCAAAGCGCCGAGGGCATACGCGACGATCAGCGGCCAAATGATCGATACCGCCTCGCGGTCGCCCTCGGTCCCCCGGTGGAGCGCTATGTCGGCGATTACCTGCCCCAGCTTTGTATAATCGCCGCTGAGGAAGCTCGTGTTCGCCGCAACGCCGGCGAACGTGCTGAGCGCCGTGTTCTGTAGGCCCATCGCGAGGCTGATGACGGGCAGGGTTGCCTGACGCGGTGCAAGCGAAGCGATGACGAGCAATGCGGCCTCAGCATAGAGGCCGGTATAAGAGCTGAAGCGCTCCACGATCAGCCGGCCGAGCATTGCGCCGGCAAAGAACAACACGACGAGCATCAACGGCAGACGCGCACGTTCGGGACTACTAAACAGCGAGATCGCAAAGATCACGGTATTGCCGGTCATGTTGGCTCCGAAGAGGTGCCATCCCAAATATCCGTACGCGTCCACGAAGCCTGCAACCAACGCCAGCATCGCGGCGGCGACGCGGCCGGCACGCAGCTCATCCGCGGACGGGTGGGCGCTCAATGGCATGCCTCACATAATACCCCATCCCCGCCCCGAAACTCCTGACGATTTTAACGGGTCGCGGGTAGGGCACGCTGAAGAAAACAAAGGAGGTTGCATGACCACGGTTACATCGAAGGCAACCGGAAGGAACGCCGCGATCGTCTCTAGGCTCGACACGCCTAACGATCTTTCGCAAGAAGGACGCGCGGCGATCGCCGACGCGGTAAACGAGCTGACTGCCGATGCGTTCGCGCTCTACTTAAAAACGAAAAATTTCCACTGGCACATGTCCGGAAGCCACTATCGCGACTACCATCTCTTGCTCGACGAGCAAGGGGACCAGATATTCGCGATGACCGACGTACTGGCGGAGCGCGTACGCAAGCTCGGCTTCACGACGATTCGTTCGATTGGGCACATCGGCCGGCTTCAGACGATCTCTGACGACGACCGTGACTTTGTTTCCCCGCTCGACTCGTTGACCGAACTGATGAACGACAATAAGTCATTTGCTGCCGCGCAGCGGCGCGCTCACCAGGTCTGCGACGAGCACGGCGATGTCGCGACCACGAGCCTCTTAGAAGTCTTCATCGACGAGACCGAGCGTCGAATCTGGTTCCTCTACGAGACGACGACCGGCGGCGAGCACACAAGCTGACCATCGGGCGAAGGCGATCGAAGCGCGCTAGCGCAGGTATTGATGCACGAAGGCGATCGCCATGCTTCCCTCGCCAACGGCGGCTGCGACCCGCTTGATCGATCCAGCACGAACGTCCCCAACAGCGAAGATTCCCGGCACCGTGGTCTCGAGTAAAAGCGGCTCGCGAGCGAGCGGCCAATCAGCTCGGCCCGCTGCCGCCGGTCCGGTTAAGACGTAAGCGTCGGCGTCGCTGGCGATTTCCGCGGGGAGCCACGCCGTCTCCGCGTCCGCCCCGATCAGCATGAACAACGCCGAGGCATCACGACGAGCGGTTTTTCCGCTGGACCGATCGGCCACCTCGATCGCCTCGAGACGCTCGCTGCCGTACGCATCGACGAC